>JBOHRZ010000006.1:0-21007 GCA_050732975.1 Gemmatimonadales bacterium | reverse complement strand
TCCTCAAATACCGGTTGGCGCGATTACCACCATGCAATCCGTCATGACGCAATCGGTGAACGATCGTCGCTATCCGATGCTGCTGCTGGGTGTCTTCGCCGCGCTGGCCGTAACGCTCGCCGGCGTTGGGGTCTACGGCGTGCTCGCGTTCGCCGTCCGCCAGCGATCACGCGAGATCGGCATCCGCATGGCGCTGGGTGCAGCGCCGGCGAGCGTGACCCGGATGATCGTCATGAGCGGCATGCGGCTGACCGCTGCGGGATTGGTCATCGGCGCCGTAGCCGGCGTCGCCGCGGCCCGTTTGCTCGGCACGCTGTTGTTCGACACATCGCGCACTGATCCGCTGACGTTGGCGGGGGCCGCAGGTGTATTTGCCGCCGTGGCGCTGGTTGCGGTGGCGATCCCGGCGCTCCGGGCTGCGCGCGTCGATCCCATCATCACGATGCGGGCGGAGTAGGCCATGGATCACCGGCGGCAGGCTCCGGGCTATTCTGATCGATCCCGTGGCGGCGCTGCACAGTGAATAGTCGTGTGTCGACCAGGTTGACGGCCCTATCCCGGCACCACGAAACGGCAACGTGGTCCGCTGGAGCGGCTCAGCTTGATATCGAGCGTGGCCAGCGGCGCGGGGAGGGCTTCCGCAAGCGCGACATACCACGCATCGTACGCCGTCACATTCGCCCGGAGGGCCCAGACGCGTTCGGCGAATGGTTCGTACGGCACAAGTGCCACGGGCAGTGCGAGGAGGTCGCGGTGCGCCAGCGCGGCGGTGTCCTCCGAGATCTGGCGGGATCGAACGGCGCGCCGGAGGATGTTCGCAACTTCGACCGGCAGCAGGTGGGGTGCCACGAGCTGCTCACCCTGCATGGTGCGCTCCGCCCAGACGCCGTCGGGTCCGTGATCGACGAGCAGGGCGGCCACGATCGACGCATCGACGACCAGCGTCACCGGCGATCAGCGTCCCGATGCGACAGAATGCTGGTCCTCGACAGCCGGCTCCGCGTGGCTGCCTTGCGATCCCGAATGCGCGAGAAGACCACGTCCGGGTCCGGCCGGCGGGCCAGCTCGATCAACTGGCCGCGCAGATATTCCTGGAGCGATCGCCCGGCGGCGGCGGCGCGCGCGGCGAGTTCATCGCGAGTAGCCGTCGGGACGTGGCGGATGGTGATGGACGTGGCCATGCAATCAATATGCTGCTGTTGCATGCATTCTGCAATCACCCGGCCGGCGGCCCAGGGCCGAGCGCCCAGGGCCCAGCGCCCAGCGACCAGCGACCGGGGCCCAGCGCTTGGCGCCCAGCGCCCGGGGCCCTGGACTCTGGGCCATTCGAACCGGAGAGATCGGTGATCCAGGACCTCCGTTTCGCCATCCGCCAGTTGCTCAAGCAGCCCGGCTTCACCCTGGTGGCGCTGCTGACGCTGGCGCTCGGCATCGGCGCCAACACCGCCATCTTCAGCGTGGTTTACGGGGTGCTGCTCCGGCCGCTGCCCTATCCGCACCCCGAACGCATCGCCGCGATCTCGGCTGTGTATGGCTCGGCGCCGAGCACACTAGGCGCGACGTGGCGCCAGGCCGAGTTCCTCGAACGGCGCAACACCGGGTTCCAGCACCTCGCGGCGGCGACATCGGTCGGCTTCAACCTGATGACCGGCACGGAAGCCGATCGCGTCCATGGCCTTCGGGTCTCGTCGCAGTTCTTCGACGTGCTCGGCGTCAATCCGATGCTGGGGCGGACCTTCGCCCCGGAAGAAGACACATCCGGCGGGCCGGACGTCGTGGTGCTGAGCTACGGCATCTGGCAGCGTCTCCTCGGCGGCGACCGCGGCGTGGTCGGCAAGGCGGTGCGCCTCGATGGCGAGCCGTTCACGGTGATCGGAGTGATGCCTGCCGATTTCCGCTCGCAATTCTCCGCCGAGGTGTGGACCACGCTGGCGCAGGCCTCGACCACGGTCGGCAGTGGTTCGAATCTGGAGTTGATCGGGCGGGTAGCGCCGGGACGGACTGTCGGGCAGGCTGATGCAGCGCTGCGCGGACTCACGGCTGACTTCCGCGCCGCGTTTCCGGACCTGGTCTCGAAGGACTACGTGCTCGGCGCCACACCGTGGCGCGAGCTCCTGGTGCAGGACGTGCGGACGCCGGTGCGCATCGTCTTCGGTGCGATTCTCTTTGTCCTGCTCATCGCCTGCGCCAATGTCGCGTCGCTGCTTCTCGGCCGGGCCGCGGCGCGACGCCGCGAGCTCTCGGTTCGCGTCGGCCTCGGAGCCTCGCGGGTGCGGATCGTCCGTCAACTGCTCACTGAAAGCATTCTGCTCGCGCTGGCGGGCGGCGTCTTCGGCGTACTGGTGGCAGCGTGGGGACTCCACCTGCTGCTGGCGGCGCTGCCGAGCGATCTGGGCGGAGCCGCGATCGGGATCAACGGTTGGACACTGGTGTTCGCGCTCGCCCTGGTGCTGACCACCGGTGTTCTGTTCGGTATCGGACCCGCGTTGCAATCGACCTCGACGGATCCGCAGGCTGCATTGCAGGAGGGCGCCATGCGCACCACCGGCGGCCGAGCGCAACACCGCGTGCGGGACGGCCTGGTCGTGGCCGAGGTGGCGCTCTCGCTCATGCTGCTGGCAGGGGCGGGGCTGATGATGCGGACGGTCGGCAACCTGATGCACGTCGATCCGGGTTTCGACGCCGGACACGTTGCGAGCGCCGAATTCTGGCTGACCGGCACCCGGTACACGTCGCCGGAGGCGATCGGTCAGCTATACCAACAAATGGTACAGCGAGCATCGCTGATCCGAGGCGTCCGCGCCGCCGCCATCGTGGAAGCGGGGCTGCCGCTCGAGCGGGGTGGCAACATCCCGATCTGGCTCGACGGAAAGGTGATCAGGAACTACGGCGGGACTGACTTCCGCGCCATCACCACCGGCTATTTCGACGCGCTCGGCGTGCGGCTCGATCAGGGGCGGCTGTTCGGCGCCCGGGACAACGCCGCCGGGCAGCCCGTCATGCTGGTCAACGAGAGCTTTGCACGGCAGTTCCTCTCCGGCGGTGCGGTCGTCGGGCGCCAGATGCAGGTTGGCGGCACCGACGCGCCGTTGCGTACCATCGTCGGCGTCGTGGGGGACGTTCGCTCGTTTGTCGGTTCGCCAGCGCAGCCGACGGTGTTCGTCCCGCAGGCGCAGACGCCGATCGATGTCACCACCACTTTCGGCGGCTGGTTTGCGGTGCACCTGCTGGTGCGCACGGCCGGCGATCCGTCGGTGGCGGTGCCGCAGCTCGCCCGGGTGATTCGCGCCGTCGATCCCGACGTGCCGGTCGGCCAGGTGCGCACCATGGCGAACGTGCTGTCGCAATCGGTCTCGCTGAGCCATTTCACCATGCTGTTGCTGGCGATCTTCGCCGGTTTGGCCGTCGTGCTCGCTGCGGTCGGGATCTACGGGCTGGTGGCGTACGTGGTGGCGCAGGGCACCCGCGATATCGGGGTCCGGATCGCCCTCGGCGCGAGTGCGGGTGGCGTGCTCTGGATGGTGGTGCGCCGCGGGCTGCTGCTGGCGGCGATCGGCGGCATGCTCGGAGTGGCGGGCTCGGCGGCGCTCACCCGCCTGCTCGGCAGCCAGCTCTACGACGTCAGACCGGTCGATCCGGTCACGCTGCTGGCGGTATCACTGCTGGTCGGTGTGGTGGCGGCAACGGCGAGCTATCTGCCGGCCCGCCGCGCCGCGCGGGTCGATCCGCTCATCGCGATGCGAGCGGAGTAACGAGGAGGTTTGTCATGCAACGTCTCTGGCAGGATATTCGCTACGCCGTCCGGACCCTTCGCAAGAGTCCGCTCTTCACGGCGGGCGTCATTCTCACCCTCGCGCTCGGCATCGGCATCAACGCCACGATGTTCAGTGTCGTCGACACCCTCTTCCTGCGCGCACCGACCGACGTCAAGGATCCCGGCCGCATCGTTCGGGTGTACTTCCGGCAGCACAGCAGCTACTTCGGGTGGTACACACAGGCCGGAACCAGCTATCCCGCCTTCATCGATCTGCGTGACCGCCTTCCGGCCTTCACGCAAGCCGCCGCGATCGCGGGTGGGACGCTCTCGCTTGGTCGCGGTGCCGAGGCCTCGCAGGTCCGGGTGGCGGCCGTGTCGCACGAGTATTTCCCGATGCTGGGTCTCCGGACCGAGCTGGGTCGATTCTTCGGGGCTGACGACGATCGCCTCGGTGCGCCGGGCGTGGCGGTGCTCAGTGATGGCTTCTGGCGGCGCCACTTCGGTGCCGACTCGACCGTGATCGGGCGCGCGCTGTCGCTGGGAGAGGGAACTTACACGGTCATCGGCGTCGGTCCGCCGGGATTCGGCGGCATCGATCTCGCCGGCGTCGACGCCTTCCTACCGATCGCCGCATCGGTCGATGACTTCGCCGAGGCGGCTGCGCTCGGCACCCGCAACTGGACCTGGCTCTCCGTGGTGGGGCGGCTCGCTCCGGGGATTCGATCGGCGGATGCGGCGTCGCAGGCGACCATGGTCTATCGCCGCGGCGCGACTGCCGATCCCGAACACGCCGGTCGCACCGCCCAGTTGCGCGAGGACAGCTCGGCCACCGTGCTGCTGGGCCCCATCCAGGAAGCACGCTGGCCGGAGGCCTCCAGCGATGCCAGGGTGTCGGCGTGGATCGGCGCGGTTGCGCTCGTCGTGTTGCTGATCGCTTGCGCCAACGTCGCCAACCTGCTGTTGGCACGCGGCGCGAACCGCCGCCGTGAGCTGGCCGTCCGCGCTTCGCTTGGCGCCGGCCGCCGCCGGCTCATTCTGTCGATGCTGGTCGAGAGCTTCGTTCTCGCCGTGAGCGGTGGCGTCGCCGCGGTGCTGGTCGCGACGTGGACCGGTACGGCCGCGCGCCATTTCCTCCTGCCGGCGCTTGCTCCGGATGTCTCGCTGCTCAACCTCCGTGTGATGCTGTTTACCGCCGGTGCGGTGCTTGCGACCGCGCTACTGACTGGACTCGTTCCGGCGATTCATGCCAGCCGCACTCACCTGGCTGACTCGCTCCGTCGCGGCGGCCACGGTACCACGCACGCCGGGGGCCGGACGCGCACGCTGCTGCTGGCCGCCCAGATCGCGCTTACCCTGACCTTGCTGGTCGGCGCCGGACTCTTCGTGCGATCGCTGCGCAACGTTGAAGGCATTGACCTCGGATTCGACGCCGACCGCGTCCTGATGGTGCATCTCGACATGGCCAGCATCGGTCTCCCCACAGCTCTGGCCAATGCCGACTATCTGCGCCTGATCCGTCGTGTCGCGCGGATCCCCGGCGTGGAGCGTGCCGGAGCGGCGATGGGCACGCCGTTCGGCTGGTCGTACTCCGTTTCGCTCCGGGCGGAAGGACGCGACTCGTTGCCCAAATCGAAGTCGGGTGGACCATACATCGAGGTGGTGACGCCGGATTACCTGCCGACGCTCGGTACCCGGATTCTGAGCGGCCGAGGATTCAGCCCGGGGGACGTTCGCGGCGCCGGCAGAGTGGCGGTCGTCGGTGCGACCTTCGCCCGGATGCTCTGGCCGGGCCAGCAGGCGCTCGGCAAGTGCCTGTACGTCGGCGATTCAACTGCTGCATGCACTCGTGTGGTCGGCATCGCCGCTGACGCCAAGCGTTCCCAGATCACCGACGAAGCACCGTTGTTGTACTATGTGCCACTGGCGCAATACGGCACCACCGACAGCGCCGCGGACATCAACGCGCTCTTCGTCCGGACCCGCGGCGACGCCACACCCCTCATCGGCCCCGTACGCCGGGAGGTCCAGGCCGCGGGAAACTTTCCTTTCGCGCAGATCGACCGCCTGGCTGACAAGGCTGCGCCCCAGCTTCGGTCCTGGCGGCTGGGCGCTACCGCCTTCACGGCGTTCGGCGCGCTGGCGTTGCTCATTGCCGCCATGGGGATTTTCGCGGTGATCTCGTACAGCGTGCTGCAACGGACCAAGGAGATCGGCGTGCGGGTGGCCTTGGGTGCGCAGATACCGACCGTGGTGCGGATGATC
Organism: Gemmatimonadales bacterium; assembly: GCA_050732975.1. Classification (GTDB taxonomy): domain Bacteria; phylum Gemmatimonadota; class Gemmatimonadetes; order Gemmatimonadales; family GWC2-71-9; genus Palsa-1233. The sequence goes on along the minus strand of JBOHRZ010000006.1, from coordinate 14,988 downwards.
GTCGTGCAGGGACTCCGCGCCGCGGGGATGGGGATTCTCGCGGGCGGAGTCGACGCCTTCGTCCTGGGCCGCGCCATCGCTCCGCTTCTGTACCACGTCGCGCCGATGGATCGCATCGTCATCGCGACAGTCACGGCTGTGCTCCTCGTCGTGGCCGCTGCCGCCGCGTATCTGCCCGCCCGGCGCGCGGCGCGGATCGATCCCATGATCGCCCTGCGGAACGACTGAAATGACCATCCGCATCCTTCGCGGCCTCGGCACCGACCTCCGGCATGCCGCCAGCGGTCTGCGCCGCGCGCCGCTCTTCACCGCCGTCGCCGTGGCGACGATCGCGCTCGGCATCGGTGCCGCGACCACCCTCTTCACCGTCATTGACGGCGTCCTGATCCGGCCGCTGCCGTATCGCGATGCGACACACATCCTTTCCGTCTCGCTCGCCGCTGGGGGAAAGGATCATTTCGTCGTCGACGACGCGCAGATCCGCGACTGGGCCACCGGCCTCCGCAGCGTTGACCAACTCGCCGCATACACAACGAAGACCGCCGCATTAAGCGGTGTTGGCGAGCCGACTCAGCTCACCGGTGCGCTGGTCGAGCCGCGGCTCTTTGCGCTCCTGGGCATCCACCAGGCGCTGGGTCGACTCTTCGTTCCCGGTGATGAACGCCCCGGTGCGCCGCGCCAGGTGGTGCTCAGCGCGCAACTCTGGCGCGAACGCTTCGCAGGCGATCCGCACGTAATCGGCCGGAATGTCGATCTCGATGGTCTGCCGTACACGGTGATCGGCGTGCTCGGCAGCGAGCAGGCATTTCCGCGCAGCGCGGCGTTCTGGATGCCGCTCTTCGTCGGGCCGACGGCGACAGGAGTCAGCTGGTTCTACGATGTGCTCGCGCGCCCGCGCCCCGGTCTCCCGCTCAGCGCGGTGCGTGCGGAGTTGACCGCGCGCCTTCACCCTCCCGCCGCCGGCCATCCGGACGACGCCGAGTCGGTCGTCGTGATGTCGCTCCACGACCGGCTGTTCGGAAGCGTCCGCACGCCGCTGCTCCTGCTTTTCGGCGCGGTCGGCTGCCTGCTGCTCATCGCCTGCGCCAACGTGGCGAATCTTCTCCTCGCCCGCGGGGCACTGCGCCGCGACGAACTCGCCGTACGCGCGGCACTCGGCGCCGGCCGCTGGCGGATCGCGCGATTGCTGGTGCTGGAGAGCCTGCTGATTGCCGGCGTCGGTGCCATCGGCGGACTGCTGATCCCGGCATGGTCGGTTCCGACCTTCGTCCGGATGAGTCCCGACGTCATCGCTCGCGCTGGTACGCTGCACGTCAACACCCACGTGGCGCTCTTTGCGGTGCTCGCGGGCCTTGCCACCGGGCTGCTCTTCGGAGTGCTCCCTGCGTTGGCCACCGTCGGCGGTGTCGAGAGCCCGCTTTCGCGCGCCGGGCGCCACGCCACGCCCCACCTGCGTCTACGCCAGGCCTTGATCACCGCTGAACTGGCGTTGGCGATGGTGCTCTTGGCCGGCGCCGGACTGCTGGTGCGATCGCTCGCGAACGTGATCGGCACCGACCTTGGCTTCGCGCCGGATCATCTCGCTGCCGCGACGATCTTTCTGCCGTCGGCCCGTTATCCTCACGATCAGGAACGTGCGGCCTTCTTCACGGCGCTGCTCGAACGGGCGAAAGCGATTCCGGGCGTCACCGTGGCCGCACTCAGCGACGCGCCGCCACCAGCCGGCCTCTCGGTGACGGTGTCGGCGTCGGTGTTCTCGGGGAAACGGGGACAGTCGGTGCAGATTGCGGTCAACACCGTGACCCACCGCTATCCCCAGGCGGTCGGTCTTCGCCTCGTGTCGGGCCGTACGTTCACCGCCGCCGATGTGCGCGGCGCTCCGGTGGTCGCGCTGGTCAATGCCGCCGCCGCGCGACTGATCGCGCCCGACAGCAGCCCGCTTGGCCGGCGGTTGCCACCATCATTCGTCACCGATTCCCAGCCGGCCATCGTGGTTGGCGTCGTCAAGAACATCCCGCAGTTCGGCGTCCTGGCCGATCCCATGCCGCGTGTCTACTTCGTCCGCGACCAAGTCGGCGGCGACGTTCGCGCGCTGGTACTTCGGTCGAGCGTCGATCCCGCACGTCTCGAATCGGCGGTCCGTCACGTCGTCGCGGCGCTCGATCCGCTGCAACCCGTCAGCGCCTTTGATGTGGTCGGCGACGTCCTTGCCCATGACGTTGCGCCCCGCCGTCTCGATACCATTCTTCTCGCGGCGTTCGCCGCGCTCGCCGCGATGCTGGCCGGGATCGGTCTCTACGGGGTGGTCAGCTACTCGGCGAGTCAGCGGCGGCGGGAGTTCGGCATCCGGCTGGCGCTGGGCGCCGAACGGCGCGACATGGTGCGCCTGATGATGCGCGGCGCCGCGGCGATGATCGGCATTGGTCTTCTGGTCGGTGTGGGCGCTGCGCTGCTCACCGCTCATCTCCTCGTCAGTCTGCCCTTTGGCGTGGCACCGATCGACCTGCTTACTCTTGGTGCCACGGCGGCGCTGCTTGCCGCCATCGCCGGGATCGCCGCGCTCATCCCGGCACTGCGCGCGTCGCGGGTCTACCCGATGGTGGCGTTGAGAGATGGGTGATATTCGCCCAGCGCCCAGCGCCCAGCGCCCAGCGCCCAGCGACCAGTGACCGGTGACCGGGGGCCGGCGTCAATCACGAGTCTTGCGAATCAGCGCGACGAGCAGCGCTTCGGTTCGATTCACAAGAGCCATGACGGTTTCGACGTCGCTTCGACTCATGAAGCCAAGCTCGTTGGCCAGCTCCAGTTCGCAGTCGAGCTCGCGTGCAGATGCCAGTGCGATGCGCAACAAACGGATTTGATCCGCCGAGTGATATCGGCCGCAGCTCTCGGCGATGTTGGCGCAAATTGAGATTGCCGCGCGGCGAATCTGCGACGTGAGACCATATTGTTCGGGACGTGGAAAACAAGTTGTTGCGCGATAGACGGCGATGGCCAGTTCCTTCGCGACCTGCCACGCAAGCAGTCGACGGAAGTCACCCATTGCTGCACCAGAACCCATTGAGGAGATAGCAATGATTGAGTCGGCCGGAACGGGCTGCCATACCGACAGACGCAATCCGGTACCGGATTGCGCGATCACGAGCCACGCCTCCGGGCGCTGGTCGCCGGGCGCTGGGCGCTGGGCGCTGGTCGTTGGGCGCTGGTCGCTAGGCCCCGGGCTCCGGGCCCCGGGCTCCGGGCTGCTCCCATGATCGCCTTGCGCGGAATCGAAAAGAGCTACCCCCTCGCCGGCGGGCGCAGCTACGTCCTCCGCCAGATCACCCTCGACATCCGCCAGGGTGAATTCGTCACCATCATGGGTCCGTCCGGGGCGGGGAAGTCGACCCTGCTCGCGATTCTCGGCATGCTCGACGGCGCCTGGACCGGCGAATATGCCCTGTTCGATCATCAGGTGCACCGGCTCAAGCCCAGGGACCGTGTCGCGCTGCACAAGCGGTACGTCGGCTTCGTCTTCCAGCAGTACCATCTGCTCGACGACCTGACCGTGGCGGAGAACCTCGACATCCCGCTGTCGTACCGCGACATCAGGAAGTCGGAGCGCCAGTCGGTCGTGGCCGACACCCTTGACCGCTTCGGGATCGTCGCCAAGAAGGATCTCTACCCGTCGCAGCTCTCCGGCGGCCAGCAGCAACTGGTCGCGGTGGCGCGGGCGCTGATTCACAAGCCGCAGTTGATCCTCGCCGACGAGCCCACCGGCAATCTGCACTCGGCGCAGGGCAAGGAGATCATGGAGCTGTTCAAGGAGATCAACACCGCGGGTACCACCATCATCCAGGTGACCCATTCGGAAGTCAACGCCGGGTACGGCAACCGGATCGTCAATCTCAAGGATGGGTGGCTCGTCTGATGCTCAATTCCGTCCGCACCGACATCGTCTTTGCCCTGCGCGCGCTCCGGCGCAGTCCCGGCTTCGCCGCCGCGACAGTCCTGACGCTCGCCCTCGGGATCGCCGCCACGGTCACGATCTTCAGCGTGGTCGACGCCGTGGTATTGCGCTCGCTGGGATTGCGCGACGAGCATCGCCTCGTCGAGGTCGGACTGGCTGACCCGAAGACCGGCGAGCAGAGCGACCAGCTCTCGTTCCCGAACTTCCGGGACCTTCGCGCGTCAAGCCAGACACTGTCCGAAATGACCGCATTCCGGTACTGGCTGTTCAACCTGGGCGGCGGCGATCATCCTGAAGGGTTGCTCGGTCTTTACGTCGGAGACTCGCTGTTCCACATCCTCGGCGTCAAACCGATGCTCGGTCGGACCGTCAGCCCCAGTGCGGAACGGCGCGGTGCTCCGGTCGAGGCGGTGATCAGCTACGCACTCTGGAAACGTCGGTTCGGCGGCGATCGTGGCGTGATCGGCACCGCCGTCCTGATCGATGGCGTGCCGACCACGATCGTCGGCATCCTGCCCCGAAACTTCCAGTTCCCGGATGTGATCGGATCCGGCGTCCCGTTGCCGGCGCGAAGCCCTGACGTCTATCTCCCGGTGGGCGACGAGGCCCAGTACGATCTCGACGACCGCGGCAACAACAACTACTGGGTATTCGGCAAGATGGCCCCGGGGATCACCATCGACGCTGTGCACGCGGATCTCGGCCGTGCCGCTGCGACGCTTGCGCACGATCATCCGGATCACGACATCGGTCTCGCGCTTGCCGCGGTGCCGCTCAAGGACAAGGTGGTCGGCGATACCACTCGCCCGATGGCCGTCCTTTTCGGCGCCGTACTGCTGGTGCTCCTGATCGCCTGTGCCAATGTGGGAGGATTGCAGCTCGCGCGCGGCACGGCGCGAGCTCGCGAATTCGGCGTGCGGACCGCCCTCGGCGCATCGCCGGTTCGGGTCGTTCGCCAGCTCCTTACGGAGAGCGTTGTCCTCGCCGTTCTGGGCGGCGGCATCGGGCTCTTTGTGGCGGAGTGGAGCGTCCGCGGGCTCGAGCAGGCGGCGCCGAACACCATCGCCCGCATCGGCGACGTGGCGATTGACGGCCGAGTGCTGGCGTTTGCCCTGGTCATCACTCTGATCAGCGGACTGCTCTTCGGCCTCGCCCCGGTGCTGCAGCAGCGGGAAATTTCTCTCGCGGCCCGGCTGCGGCATGACGACCGGGCGCTGGGCGGTCGCATGTCGCGCCGCCTCCGCGCCGGATTGGTCGCCGGAGAAGTCGCGCTGGCGATGATCCTCCTCACCGGGGCGGGCCTGCTGATGCGGAGCTTCGCCGCGCTCTCCAGCGTCCCGGCCGGATTCGAGGCCCCCAACGTGATGACAATGTTCACGTTGTTGCCGCCGGCGCGTTACGCCAAGCCAGAAGACATTACCCGCTACCAGCGAGCGATTCTCTCGGCACTTGACGCGGTCCCCGGTGTCACCGGCGCGGCCTCGATCAACACGCTTCCGCTGAGCAATCTCGGCAATTCGACCGACATGGAGATCGTCGGCCGTCCGGCGCCCAAGCCGGGCGAAGGGCTGGAGGTCCAGTATCGCTCGGTCGCCGGCCCGTACTTCCGGGTCATGGGCATCCGGGTCGTGGCCGGGCGCGACTTTGTCGTCGGTGACAGCGCTGGCACTCCGATGGTCGCCGTAATCAATCAGACCGCGGCGCGGCGATACTTTCCCGGGGAAGATCCGCTCGGGAAGCAGATCCGTATCATGGATGCCAATCACGCACCACGCGTAATCGTCGGCATCGTCGCCGATGTCCGCGGCATCGCGCTCGATTCGGCGGCGACGCCAGAGGTCTCCTTCCCGGCGAGCCAGGATCCTGGCCCGCTGGTGTCACTCGCGATTCAGACCCGCGGCGATCCCCACGTCGCGCTCCCCGCGATACGGCGCGCCCTCGCCGCGGTCGATCCCAATCAGGCGTACTACGCCGAACGCACGATGGACGAACTCATGGCGGCGACACTGGCCGCGCGCCGCTTCGATCTCGCGCTGCTCGCCGGCTTCGCGGGGCTGGCGGTGGTGCTGGCGGCCGTGGGGTTGTACGGCGTGATCGCCTTCTCGGTGGCGCAGCGCACCCGCGAAATTGGCGTTCGCACTGCCCTTGGCGCCGACCGCGGCCGGATCGTGTCGCTGGTATTGCGCGAAGGGATGGTTCTGGGCGGGGTGGGGTTGGCGATCGGTTTCCCGCTGGCGCTCGCCGTAACCCGCGTGATGCAGCGCCTCCTCTTCGAAGTCCGCCCCACCGATCCGGTGACGTACTTCGCCACCGCGGTAGGCCTGGCGGCGGTATTGTTGGTCGCCTCTTTCATTCCCGCGCGCCGTGCCACGCGCGTCGATCCCGTCGAGGCGCTGCGCGATGGCTGATGTGATGCGGCAGACGCTGCGCTCTCTGCGCCGAGCGCCGCTGTTCTCCGTCACCACGATCCTCACCCTGGGCCTCGGCATTGCGCTGGTCACGGCGGCGTTCTCGCTGGTCGATGCCGTCCTGCTCAGTCCCTTGCCGTTTGCCGACGCCGGCCGGATCGTCACCCTGATACAGACCGGCGGCACCAATGGCGCGCCGGCGTCCTATCCGAACCTCCGCGACTGGCGGGCGATGGACAGCACCGGGTCGTTCATCGACCTCGCCTATGCGCGCGGCCGCGCCACCACGCTGCATCTCGCCCAGGGCGATCATACCCTTTTCGTCACGCTGGTGTCGGAAGGATTCTTCAACGTACTGCGGCCGCACCTGGTGCGCGGCCGGTACTTCACGCCCGCGGAAGAGCGTTCCGGCGCACACGTGGCGATCATCACCGACAACGTCTGGCGCGAGCAGTTCCGCGCCGACAGCGGCATCCTCGGTCGCAGCATTTCGCTCAGCGACGGCGACTTCACCGTCGTCGGTGTGGTGCCGGGATATCCGCGAGTCTATCCGGACTGGGGGCAGATCTACCTGCCGCTCGCGCCGTTCCTCGGCACCGAAACGGTCCTCAGCGCCCGCGATTTTCACGCCGATTCCCGCACCATCGGCCGTCTCAAACCCGGCGCCACGCTGGCCCGGGCCCGGGCCGAGCTCGGCGCCATCGCCGGGCGTCTGGCGCGGGCATATCCGGCGGAAGACGGGCCGTGGCCCACCATCGCTGTCGCGCCGCTGAGCCAGGAACTGCTCGGCACCGCGCCGTCCAACCTCCGGCTTCTCGGTGTCGCGATGGGACTGGTCCTATTGATTGGATGGGTCAATGTGACCAACCTGTCGCTGGTCCGTTCGTCGGGGCGGATTCGGGAGCTTGCCATCCGGAGTTCGCTCGGCGCGTCGCGGGGGCGCCTGGTCGCGCGGCTGATCGGTGAGCACCTCGTCCTTGCGTTCGCTGCGGCGATCATCGGTGGCCTTGCGGCGAGCTGGGCGATCGGACTGATGCGCGGATTCGCGGCTGGCGCTCCAGGTATCTCTGACGCGGCTGTCAACCTTCGCGCCTGGATCTTCGCCGCCGGCATCGCGATCGTCTCGGCGGCGGTCGTCGCGGCGCTGCCGGCGATCCGGATCGCGCGCGCTGATCTTGCCGGGCCGATCAAGGACGGCACCGGCGGAGCAGGGTCGAGTGGGCGGCAGCAACGGATCCGTGCGGTACTGGTAGCGGCAGAGCTCGCGATCGCGCTGACACTGGTCATTTCGGCCGGCCTGCTGGTGAAGAGCTTCTGGCGCCTGCGACACGTCGATCCGGGATTCTCGACCCGCGGTCTGGTCGCGCTCGACTTTTCACCTCCGGCCGGGAAGTACGCCGCGCCCGCGGCAGCCGGCGCGTTTTACGGCCGGATTCTGGCGGCGGTACAGGCCGTGCCCGGCGTCGATCGCGCCGCGCTCACCAATCACATGCCGCTCGTTGGCGCGTCGCTGCCGGTCTCGGTCGACGTGGCCGGTCGCGCCAGCGATCCGCGGCGTGACCCGCGGGTGCTGTTCCGCACCCTGTCGCCGGAATACATCTCGACGCTCCGCATCCCGGTCAAGGCCGGTCGCAACTTCACCGCCGCCGACCTGACCTCGGGCAACGCGGTGCTGGTCAACGAGACCTTCGTCAAGGACTATCTCCCCGGCAGCGATCCGCTTGGCCGCGCCGTCATGCTGCACAAGGCGGCGCAGGGATTTCCCGACCTCGGCGAGCCGTTGCCGAGCGTGATCGCCGGCGTCATCGGCGACGTGCACCACTACGGCGTGTCGGTGCCTCCGGTCCCGGAGATCTACGTTCCGTACACGCGCAATCCGTGGTCGCACATGGTCGTGGTCGCGCACGCGAAGAGCGGCGATGGTCGCGCCCTCATCCCGGCGCTGCGTCGAGCGGTGCTCGGGGTCGATTCCGCGGTCAACGTCAATGGCGGCATCTTCCAGGGCTTCGGGTTCGTCGACGACATGCTCAAGGAGAGCTATTCCGGCTCGCGCTTCGACATGCTCCTGCTCGGCGGTTTCGCGGCCTGCGCGCTGCTGCTCGCCGCGATCGGCGTCTACGGCCTCATGGCGTATGGTATCGCGCAACGCACCCGCGAGATCGGCATCCGCATGGCACTTGGCGCCGATCGCAGTGTCGTGCTCCGGATGGTACTTGGCGCCGGCGGTCGGCTGATCGCGGGGGGAGTCGCGGCGGGCCTGGCCGGAGCGTTCGCGGTAACGCGAGTCGTCAGTTCGCTGCTCTTCGGCGTCAAGCCGTTCGACCCGGCGACCTTCGCCGTCATGACCGTGGTCCTCGTGGCCGCGGCGCTCGCGGCATGCTATCTCCCGGCGCGGCGCGCATCGCGGATCGAGCCGGGCGCGGTGCTCCGCGACATTACCTGACCCCCACCGGCCGGCGCGCCGCGGCATCGGATATCTTTGACCATGGCCCTCGAAATGCGAATCCGTTGCGAGCGGTGCAATGCTGCTTTGACCGTCGACGGTGACGCCGCAATCTGTTCGTACGAATGCACGTTCTGCACCCGCTGCGCGGACGAGATGCGACACATCTGTCCCAATTGCGGTGGCGAACTGGTGCGGCGTCCGAAGCGGCGACCGTGACAAAGAGAGAAGGAGGGAATGAGGCAAGGAGGGAAAGAGGTTAGCCTCAAGAGGTCATCGCACTTCGTGAGATTTAGCGGCAGTGGTCCCGTCCTCACAGGAGCAGGCGATGGCGAGGAAGCGAGCAGGCAGCTGGGCGTCCGGGCATCGGTTGACGGCGCGGGATGTCGGGCGGGTGTATACGTTGATCCGTGGTGGCGCGACGCAGCAGGCGGTGGCGCAGCAGTTGGCCTGTTGTCGCAAGACGGTGCAGGGGGTGCTGGCGCAGACCGGCGGCCTGCCTCCGCGTCCTTGGCAGCGGACCGAGCGGCGGTTGTCGGCGGCGGAGCGGGAAACGATTTTCGGGGCCTTGCAGCGCGGCCGGTCGTGCGCCGCGATCGCGCACCAGTTGCAGCGGGCGCCGTCGACGATCAGTCGCGAGGTGCGGGCGAACGGGGGCCGGGAGCGCTACCGCGGCCGCGCGGCGGAATATCGCGCGCAGCATCAGGCGCAGCGCCCCAAGCCCAGCAAGCTGGCCCGGTCCCCGGCGCTCCGGGCCTGGGTGATCGCCGGTCTGACGCGCCGCTGGTCGCCCCAGCAGATTGCGCAGCGGTTGCGCACGACGTTTCCCGGGGATCCGACGATGCAGGTCTCGCATGAGACGATTTATCAATCCCTGTATATCCAGACGCGGGGGGCGTTGCGGCGCGAACTGACGGGCTACCTGCGCACCCGCCGCACGCGGCGCCACCCGCAGCAGCGGGGCGTCACGCGCGGCTTGCGCGACATGGTGTCGATCGCCGCGCGGCCGGCCGAGGTCGCCGACCGCGCCGTCCCGGGCCATTGGGAGGGCGACCTGCTCCTGGGGCGCGCCGCGCAGTCGGCGATCGCGACGCTGGTCGAACGCAGCAGCCGCTACGTCCTGTTGGTCGCGTTACCCCACGGCCGCACGGCGGACGTCGTGCAGCAGGCGCTGGCGGCGTGCATGCGGCGCTTGCCAGCGGAGCTGCGCGGCAGCCTGACGTGGGACCAGGGCAAGGAGATGGCGCAGCATCTGCGCTTCACTCTCGCGACGAAGATGGCGGTCTATTTCTGCGATCCGCACAGCCCGTGGCAGCGGGGCAGCAACGAGAACACCAACGGCTTGTTGCGGCAATACCTCCCGCGGACCATGGATTTGCGCCCCGTCTCGCAGCACCGCCTCGACGTCATTGCGCGCGAGCTCAACGGGCGGCCGCGCCAGACCCTCGGCTGGAAGACGCCCGCAGAAACCCTAACCGAGCGGCTGACCCGCACCGCGACGTCGCAACGTGCGTTGACCGATTGAGATCACCGAGGGAAAGAGGGAAAGACCTCGCTCCTCGATCCACTCTCAAGGCCCCGGCGGACCCTCCACTGCCGGGTTTCCGTTCCCTCCTTCCCTCCTTCCCTCTTTCCCTCCTTGCATTTCGATCCGCGTCTTCGGCAACGACTCCGGATACTTCTGCTGTAAGAAGTCGATCAGTTGCTCGCGGACCAGGCAGCGCAGGTCCCATGCCTTCGATGAATCGCTGGCGCTTACCAGGGCGCGGATCTGCAGCGCGTGCTCGGTGGCGTCGGTGACCTGAACGTTGACCACCTTGCCGTTCCAGAGGTCGGTGGCGTGCACGATGCGGTCGAGTTCCGTCCGGATCGCGGCAACCGGCACGCGATAGTCGGTGTAGATCAGCACGGTGCCGATGAGGTCGGCCGTCTTGCGGGTCCAGTTCTGGAAGGGATGCTCGATGAAATAGCTGAGCGGCACAATCAGGCGTCGCAGGTCCCAGGTGCGCACCACGACGAACGTGGTGCGGATCTCCTCGATCCAGCCCCACTCACCCTCGACGATCACGACATCCTCGATGCGGATCGGCTCCGACAGCGCCAGTTGCACGCCGGCAATCAGGCTCGACAGCGTGGGCTTTGCCGCGAAACCCACGACCAGCCCGGCCAGGCCGGCCGAAGCGAGCAGCGAATCGCCGATGTGACGAACAGAGGGGAAGGTCATCAGCATCACTGCCGCGGTGACGATCGATACCACCATGATCGCAATGCGCCGAAGCACCCCGACCTGAGTAAGCACCCGTCGCGCCCGCAGGTTGTCGGCGGCGGTCATCGGGTACCGTGCGATCAGCAGATCGTCGATCACGGCGAAGAGTTCGATCACCAGCCAACCGCAGATCGCGATCAGCGTCAGCGAGATGAGATGATCGACGAGGTCGAGGATCCCGGGCGGCAATCCCGAGTCGGGGAGCACGAACAGCAGGGCGACTGCGGGAAACAGCACCGCCGTCGGCCGCCGGGCATGCTCGACCAGCAACTCGTCGATCGCGCTGTGCGTGAAGCCGGCGAGACGCCGCGCCAGCTTGAACAGCACCCAGTGCAGCACCATCGCCGCCAGTGGCGCGGCCGCGAGGGTCACCACCGTCCAGAGCCAGTTGGTATTCGAGGTTGTTACATCCGGCATTCAGTTCCTTCTCCCCTCGATCGCGCGATTCCGACCTTCTCCCGATATGAGACCGATTCGGGACGCCTCGCCCGCACGTTCCGCCTGCCGCTCTCCTCGCTCTCCTCGCTCTCCTCACTGTCGGCTAGACTTCCCGCATGCCCTCCCCCCGCCTGCTCCTCGCCGATGACGACCGCGACGTCCTCGAAGCACTTCGGCTCCTCCTCCGCGGCGAGGGTTTCGCGGTCGACAGCGCGCTATCTCCGGGCGGCATCCTCGCCGCCGTGAGCGCGCACGACTACGACGCCCTTCTGATGGACATGAACTACACCCGCGACACCACCAGCGGCACCGAGGGCTTCGACCTGCTCCGCAGCGTGCAGCAGATCGACCCTACCCTGCCGGTCGTGGTGATGACCGCCTGGGGCAGCATCGAAGGCGCGGTCGAGTCGCTGCGGCGCGGTGCGCGGGACTACATCGAAAAGCCATTCGACAACGCCCGCGTGCTCCATGTGCTGCGGACCCAGATCGAGCTCGGTCGGGCGCTACGCCTCACCCAGCGGCTGGAGAGCGAGAACCAGGCGCTGCGACCGCCCGGGGCGCCTCAGCTTATTGCGCAGTCCGCGGCGATGCAACCGGTGCTGCGGCTGATGGAGCGGATCGGCCCGTCCGACGCCAACGCGCTGATCACCGGCGAGCACGGCACCGGCAAGGAGGTCGTGGCCTCATGGCTGCACGCGGCGTCGCCGCGCGCCGCCCGTCCGATGATCATCGTGAATCTCGGCGGACTGGCCGAAGGCGTGTTCGAGAGCGAGATGTTCGGTCATGTGAAGGGGGCGTTTACCGATGCGAGGAGCGACCGCGTCGGCCGTTTCGAGCTCGCCGATGCCGGGACGCTTTTCCTCGACGAGGTCGCCAATCTGTCGCTGGCGCAGCAGGCCAAGCTGCTGCGCGTGGTGCAGACGGGCGAATTCGAACGGGTGGGAGCGTCGCGCACCCGGCGCGTCGATGTCCGGCTCATCGCCGCGACCAATGTCGACCTCCGCGTCGAGGTCGCCGCCGGGCGGTTCCGCGAGGATCTCTTCTTCCGGCTGAATACCGTCGAGATCGCGTTGCCGCCGTTGCGCGAACGGCGGGAAGACATCCCACTCCTCGCCGCCCACTTCCTCGCCCAGTACGCGGCGCGCTATCGCCGGCCGCTGAGCGGCTTCGCGCCCGACGCCATGCGGGCCCTGCTTGAATACCGGTGGCCGGGCAATGTCCGCGAACTCGGCCACGCGATCGAACGCGCCGTGCTGATGGCCGAAGGCGACACCGTGCGCGCCGGCGATCTGCGTTTCGCGCCGATCGCCGCGGCGGTACCGTCGCTCGACGAGATGAGCCTCGAAGACGTCGAACGGGTGCTGATCACCAAGGCGCTCGAACGCCATGGTGGCAATGTCTCGCTCGCCGCCGACGCGCTCGGCCTTTCGCGCAGCGCGCTGTATCGCAGATTGCAGAAGTATCAGGTATGAAGGGTGAGAAGCGAGAAGTGAGAAGTGAGAAGGGAAAACCCGCGTCGTCGACGAATATCTCCGCCGACGGGTCTTCCCCTTCTGACTTCTCACTTCTCGCTTCTCACTATGTCTGATGCCCGCCTCACACGAACGCCAGGTCACCGTCCTTGCGCTGCTCGCCGGGTTGCCGGCGCTGGTGCTGGCGATGGTGCTGCTGTGGACCGGCGACTTCACGGCGCGGACCCAGTGGACGCTCACCGTCGTGCTGGCGCTGTTCACGCTGGGTCTCGCCCTCGCCCTGCGCGAGCGCGTGATCCGCCCGTTGCAGACGCTCTCCAACATGCTCGCCGCGATCCGGGAGCAGGACTACTCCCTTCGCGCCCGCCGCTCCAATCCCGACGATGCCCTCGGCCTCACCATGCTGGAGCTCAACGCGCTGATGAACGAGCTCCGCGAGCGGCGGCTCGGTGCGCTCGAAGCGACGGCATTGCTGCAGCGCGTCATGAGCGAGATCGACGTGGCGGTCTTCGCCTTCGACGATGCCGGCGCGCTCCGGCTGGTGAATCCCAGCGGTGAACGGCTCCTCGGGCAATCCGCCGAACGTCTCCTGGGCCGGCGCGCCGCCGAACTCGGACTCGCCGACTGCCTCAGCGGCGACGTGCCGCGGCTCGTCGGCCTGCAGCTCGCCGGCGGCGCAGGGCGCTGGGAGGTGCGCCGCGGCGCGTTCCGCCAGGGCGGGCGTCCCCATCAATTCCTGCTGCTCGCGGACGTGTCCCGCGCACTGCGCGAAGAAGAGCTGCTCGCCTGGCAACGGCTGATTCGCGTCCTCGGGCACGAAATCAATAATTCGCTTACGCCGATCCGCTCCATCGCCGACCGGCTGCGGCACGTCCTCGCCCGGCCGGTCGAGGGCGATCGGGCCGGCTTGCGGCAGGACGTCGAACGCGGTCTCGGCGTTATCGCCTCGCGATCCGAAGCCCTGGGACGATTTCTCGCCGCGTACACCCGGCTGGCCCGCCTTCCGCCGCCGCGCTACGGCACGGTCCGCGTTGCCGAGTGGGTGCAGCGCACCGTTCGCCTGGAGACCCGGATGCCGGTGGCGATCGTGCCCGGCCCCGATGCCATGATTCGCGCCGACAGCGATCAGCTCGACCAACTGCTGATCAATCTCGTCTCGAACGCTGTCGATGCTGCCCTGCTGACCGGCGGCGGAGCCCGGGTGCGCTGGATCGCTGGCGAGCATTCCGTGCAGGTGGTCGTCGAAGATGACGGACCCGGCCTCCCCGAATCCGCGAATCTGTTCGTGCCGTTCTTCACCACCAAGCCCGGCGGCACCGGGATCGGCCTGGCGCTGTCGCGACAGATCGCCGAGGCGCATCGAGGAACCTTGCTCCTGGCCAATCGAACCGACGCGACCGGATGTGTGGCGACGCTGATGATCCCCAGAACAACGGGATAGAGGATAGAAGAGAGAAGAGAGAAGACTGCGGGGTCCGGGACCGCGCTGACAGGTGCGGCTCACCTCGATGCCGGCCCCGCAGTCTTCTCTCTTCTATCCTCTCTCCTCTCTCCCCTTTCCTGTTTAGTTTTCCACCTCGTCAAGGAGCCCTGGATGTCTGAGGAACTGAAGCCGATCTCTCCGGAACGCGCCGCGCAGGAACTCGCCAAGGTCTGCGCGGCCCACAAGGCCGGCGAGCTCAAGAACAACGAGTACGAGCACAAGTTCGCCCGGATGGTGGGCGAACTTCGTGACCGCCGCATCTCCGGTTCGCGCGCCGAGATCATGGCCGCCCTCGAGCCGCTGCGGATCGAGGGCAAGGTCACCCCTGCCGAGATGCACCGGTTCGTTTCGCAGCTCGGCTTGTCCTGATCCGGATCCTCTGATGGCTGTGGTAGCGCGACGGCCGACGCCGACCATGATGGTTGGCGGCGTTGCCGTCGGCTCGGCGCAACCGGTGGTGGTCCAGTCGATGACCAACACCGACACCGCCGACGCCGCCGCGACGATCGAGCAGGTAGTACTCCTTGCC
>JBOHRZ010000005.1:0-22758 GCA_050732975.1 Gemmatimonadales bacterium | reverse complement strand
CTCATGACGCGGATCTATCAGTTCGCCGACGATTCGTTTCTGGGGCGCGCGGTCGGCACCGAGTCGAACAACCGCGCGACGGCCTACATCGAGCGCGAGGCGCGACGGATCGGCCTGCTGCCGGGCGGTGAACGCGGCAGCTATTTCCAGGACGTTCCGGTGGTCGCGCGGGGATTCGATACCACGTCGACGCTTTCGGTAGGGTCGACCACGTTTCATGGTGGCAGCGACTTCCTGATGCAGACGCAGGGTGCTCTGCACGATCTCCACGGTGTGCGGGCCGTATATGGCGGGGCATCGTACGACACCACCCATCTGCTGCCGATCGACAGCGTTCACGATCGAGTGCTGGTGCTGAGCGCTGCGCCGCTCCCGGCCAATGCCGCGTTCATGCGATCGAACGGACTGCGACGCTGGCTGGCGACGGTCAACACCGCCGCCGCGGTCGTCGACGTGGGTCCGGAAGAGATGCCGGTGCCGGCGCGTCGCCGACTGCTGGTGCCGTCGGGAATCTGGATCGATGCGCCGCAGCAGACGCAACTGGTCTTCCTCGCCACGCCGGAGGTCGCCGACGCCATGCTCGGCACGCGTGTGGCGGCCGCGGCAATCGGCGCGCCGGGCGCGCTGGTGAGCACGGCGTTGCGACGGATCCAGGTGCCGTTGCCCGGCCGCAACGTGATCGCGATCCTGCCGGGGGACGATCCGTCGCTCCGAGGCGAGTACGTCGAGCTCAGCGCGCATAGCGATTTTCTGGCGCCCATTCCGCCGCGCGACGCCGATTCACTCCGCGCCTACAACACGGTGGCGCGTCCGATGGGCGCGGCGTCGCCGCCGGCCACGCCGACCGACGCCCAGTGGAGCCGGATCTTTGCGCTGATCGACAGCGCCCGGCGCCAGCGGCCGCGACGGGCGGACTCGATCTACAACGGCGCCGACGACAGCGGCTCCGGTTCGATGTCGCTGCTGGAGCTTGCCGAGGCCCTGAAAGGCCAGCCGCCGCTCAGGCGATCGCTGCTGTTCGTATGGCACACCGGGCAGGAACCGGGGGATTGGGGGTCGCGCTACTTCACCGATCGTCCCACCGTGCCGCTTGATTCGATCGTGGTCGCTCTGGACGTCAATTCAATCGGACGCGGCGCCGCCGCCGACGTCACCGGTACCACGCTGACGGGAGCTCCGCTGCACGGCAGCGAGAACTATCTGCAGGTGATCGGTGCGAGGCGGACGTCCGCCGAGATCGGCGATCTCATCGATCGCGCCGACGCCGACAGCGCCATAGTGCTCGATTCCACGGTCGACGAACACGGGCATCCGGCCCGGATGGCCTGTCGTGGCGACCGGGTGATGTACGAGGCGCACGGAGTTCCCGCAGTCTGGTTCACCACGGGCACCCACGCCGATTTCCGGCAGGTAACCGACGACCCGCAGTTCATCGATTACCGCCATCTCGCGACGATCGACCGCTTCCTTCTGAAGGTCGTCACGTCGCTTGCCGATCTCGATCACCGCCCCGCGACCAACCACCCACGGCCGGCGCACTGGAGCTGTCAGCAGTAGCCGATCACAATCCGGCGCCAACTTCCCGGCGATGTCGTGCGTACCGACAGCGGTGTCCCCCACAGCGATGAACCTCTGCATTGGACGACCTACGGTGACTTCATTCAATCTGCGACGCGGTGTGGCTCTTGGCGCGACCGCGATGGCGATTCTCGCGCCGGCGCTCATGGCGCAGCGGCGATGCCCGGCGATCGAATCCGGCGCAACGATGCCCCTCAAATACCACGGCGGCTCGACGGTTGCAGCGATCACCCCCTGCGATCTGATGACCCGGCTGTACATCTACTCCGATGACTCGATGATGGGTCGCCGCGTCGGAACGGTGGACAATCTGCGTGCGACAGCGTACATCGCGGCGCAGGTCAAACGAATGGGTCTCAAGCCCGCCGGCGACAGCGGGAGCTACTTCCAGTATCTGCCGGTGTTCGAGCGGCACACCGACAGCTCCTCGGCCATCGCTGTGGGGGGCAGGAACTATCTGATCGGCCATGATTTCACCGGCAATCTGACCGAGAGCACGTCGCTTGCTGACGTGCCGACGGTCTATGGCGGCGTGGCCAATGACACCGACAACGTGCTCTCGCCGGACGCGGTGAAGGGAAAGGTGCTGATTCTGAGTGCGGCGGCGGGCGGCGGCGCCTTCTGGCGTGGCGGCCGCCGCGGCGCCGTCTCGCCGGCGATGCAGGCCTACCGCGACATGGAGCAGGCAGCGGCCGAAGTCCTCACCATCCGCGGCGAGAACGGCTCCGGGCGCGGCGGCCGAGGCGGCCGGGGTGGCGGCTTCGGTGGCGGCCGCGGCATGCGAGGTGGGCCAACGGGCGTCTTCGAGGATCCGGCCCAGCCGAGCAGCGGCCGCGGCTTCGGTGGCGGCGGCGTGACGATCGACTCCTCGCTCGGTGACGCGATCTTCGGCCAGCCGGTGGACGGTCTCGCCAAGGGCACGGCCGGCAAGCCGGTGTCGATCGAATTCAAGGTGACCCAGACCCCTCTGCCGACCCGCAACGTGGTGGCGATCGTTCCGGGCTCCGATCCCGGACTGCGTGGCGAATACGTCGCCATCGGCGCCCACAATGATCACAACGGCTATACCATCGGCGGCGGCATCGACCACGACTCCCTCAAGGCGTACAATGAGGTGGCGCTGGTCGAAGGCGCTGACACCCGTCCGCGCCCCACGCCAACGGCAGCACAGTGGATCCGGATCAACGCCATCAAGGACAGCCTCCGCCGGGTCTATCCCGAGCGCCTCGACTCGATCCAGAACGGTGCGGATGATGATGGCTCGGGAACAGTGTCGGCACTGGAGATCGCCGAGGCGTTCGCCAAGGGCTCGGCCAAACCCAAGCGCTCGATCATCTTCGTATGGCATACGGGCGAGGAGGCGGGATTGTGGGGTTCGCAATGGTTCACGAATCATCCCACGGTGCCACGCGATTCGATCGTGGCGCAACTCAACATGGACATGGTGGGACGTGGTGCCGCGACCGACGTCACCGGACGATCGATCGACAGCACTTTGCTGCATGGGGAACCGAACTACGTGCAGTTGGTCGGATCGCGGCGATTGTCCACCGAGCTGGGCGACATTGCCGAGCAGGTCGACAAGACCGAGAAGGTGCCCCTCGATTTCGACTATTCGATGGATGCGAACGGGCATCCGCAAAACATCTACTGCCGTAGCGATCACGCCAATTACGCGCGCTACGGCATCCCGGTGATCTTCTTTACCACCGGCGGACACGCGGATTACCATCAGAACACGGATGAGGCCCAATACATCCAGTACCAGCACATGGCCCGAGTCGACCAGCTGGTGTTCGATATCGCGATGAAGGTGGCGGACCTCGGCCACCGGGTCGTCGTCGACAAGCCCAAGCCGGAAAGTCCGTTCGCGCGTTGCCAGCAGTAGCGCCCGCGGCGTAGTATCCTTCCGCGCGCGACGTTCCCGGGAACGGGGATCTCGCGCGCGGATCACTTCTGGCCAGGCGGATGGATGCCGTTGCACGTGGCTCTGCTCGAACCCCGCACTCCGGAAGTCGGCGGCCGGCTGGCGCGCCGGTGCGCCCAGCGGGACGCATCGCTGCATCTGATCGCGCCGCAATACCCGCTCGACGATCCGGCGTTTCGCGAGTCGGGGCCGGACGACTGGAATCGGCTCGACTGGTGGGTCCATCCGGGGTGGCGCGACTTCCGCGACGCGATTTCCCGTGAGCGGTGTCTGTATTTCAGCGCCGATGCCGATCGCGATCCCGCTGATGCTCCCTTCCGCCCCAACAGCGTCCTGGTCTTCGGCACCGAGGAATTCGCGCTCCCGGAGCGCATCGTCGAGAAATACCCTGACCGGATCTTCGCCCTGCCGCGTGGCGCCCGGAGCCGCCGCGGCGATCCGGCGGCGGCGGTCGAAGCGACGGTCGCGTTCGCCGCGCAACGGATCGGCGGCTGACTCAGCACTGGTTGGGCGGCGCTCTACGCGCGATTAGTTTGCTGCACGGCGCCGTCGGAGTGGCGTCGCCCACCCGCAACGTCCGGAAGGATCATGTTCGACAAGATCACCGTAGTGGGAGCGGGCAATGTCGGCGCCACCGCGGCGCAGCGTGTTGCCGAGCGGCGTCTGGCGCGCACCGTGGTGATGGTCGACGTGGTCGAGGGCATCCCGCAGGGCAAGGCGCTTGACCAGTGGCAGTCGGGGCCGATCGAGGGGTATGACTCGCGGATCATCGGCGCCAACGATTATGCCGAGGCAAAGGACTCCGAGCTCTTTATCGTCACCGCCGGGATTGCCCGCAAGCCGGGCATGAGCCGCGACGACCTCGTCAAGACCAACGCCGGCATCGTGAAGGCGGTTGCTGGCGAGATCCGCAAGGCCGCTCCCGGCGCCATCGTGATCGTGGTGTCCAACCCGCTCGACGTGATGTGCTATGTGATGCGCGAGGCGACCGGCTTCCCACGCGAGCGGGTGATCGGGATGGCCGGGGTGCTCGACACGGCGCGGTTCCGCACCTTCCTCGCCGGCGCGGCCGGGATTTCGGCGGCCGACATACATGCCATGGTGCTGGGCGGCCACGGCGACACGATGGTGCCGCTGATTTCGTACACCACGGTCGCCGGAATTCCGATCACGCACTTTCTCGACCAGCCGACACTGGACGCGATTGTCACCCGTGCTCGCAACGGCGGCGCCGAGATTGTGGCGCATCTCAAGACCGGCTCCGCCTACTACGCACCCAGCGCGGCTGCGGTCGAAATGGCCGAGGCGATTGTCCACGACGCCAAGCGGCTGCTGCCGTGTTCGGCGTGGTTGCAGGGAGAATTCGGGCTCCGCGACGTCTACTGCGGCGTGCCCTGCCTACTCGGCCGCAACGGCCTCGAACGGATCGTCGAAATTCCCCTCACCGACGACGAGCGCGCGGCGCTGCAACGATCCGCCGAGGCGGTTCGATCGGTCCAAGCGATCGTCTGAGCCCGGTGTGAATCGCCTCTTCGCGCTGTGGGACACCACGGTCGGGAAGAAGGTCGCGATGGCCGCCACCGGCTTCGTGATGATTCTCTTCCTGATTTCGCACATGGTGTCGAACGTGCTGATCTTCAGCAACCCGCACCATCTCGACACCTACGCGGCGTGGCTCCGGTCGCTGGGACCGGCGCTCTGGGTCGCCCGGGCCGTGCTGCTGGCGTGCGTGCTGATTCATATCGCCGCCGCGTATCAGTTGACTCGACGCGCGCGTGCCGCGCGACCCGTGGCCTACCGGCGTCACGAGCTGCAGGTCGCCACCTATGCGGCTCGCACCATGCGCTGGGGCGGCGTGCTGCTGATCGCCTTCATCATTTTTCATCTGCTGCACCTCACGACGGGAACCCTGCACCCCGACTTTCATCCCGGCGAAGTGGGACGCAACGTCGAAACCGGGCTCAACGTGACTCCGGTGGCAATCTTCTATCTGGTGTCGATGCTGGCCCTCGGTCTTCACTTCGGCCACGGCATCTGGTCGGCTGCGCACACCCTCGGGTTCAGTCATCCGGCGTATACGGCGGCGGTGCGCTGGTTCTCATGGGGGCTGGCGCTGCTGGTTGCCGGCGGATTCGCGGCGATTCCGGCGGCGGCGATCCTGGGATACTGGAAGTGAGCGCGGCATGAAGCTCGACGCCCGGATTCCCGGCGGTCCCCTCGAAGCGAAGTGGCAGCGCCATCGCGCCGACCTGCGGCTGGTATCGCCGGCGAACAAGCGCAAGTATCACATCGTGGTGGTCGGTTCCGGACTCGCCGGCGCATCCACAGCGGCCACGCTGGCCGAGCTCGGCTACCAGGTGTCGTGCTTCTGCTTCCAGGACTCGCCACGACGGGCCCATTCCATCGCGGCGCAGGGCGGCATCAACGCCGCCAAGAACTACCAGAATGATGGCGACTCGATCTGGCGGCTCTTCTACGACACGATCAAGGGCGGCGACTTCCGATCGCGTGAGGCAAATGTCTACCGTCTCGCCGAAGTGTCGAACTACATCATCGATCAATGCGTGGCGCAGGGGGTTCCGTTCGCGCGCGAATACGGCGGCACGCTGGCGAACCGTTCGTTCGGCGGGGCGCAGGTGTCGCGCACCTTCTACGCGCGCGGCCAGACCGGCCAGCAACTGCTCCTGGGCGCCTACCAGGCGCTGGAACGGATGATCGGGGCCGGCGCGGTGCGCATGTACTCGCGTCACGAAATGCTGGACGTGGTGGTCATCGATGGCCGGGCGCGCGGCATCGTGGCCCGCGACCTGGTGAGCGGCGAGATGCTCTCGATTCCCGCCCACGCCGTGGTCCTTGCCACGGGCGGGTACGGCAACGTCTTCTATCTGTCGACCAACGCCAAGGGATGCAACGTCACGGCCGCCTACCGTGCCCATCGCAAGGGCGCCGGCTTCGCGAATCCGTGCTTCACGCAGATCCATCCCACCTGCATTCCGGTAAGCGGCGAGTATCAGTCGAAGCTCACGCTGATGTCGGAGTCGCTCCGCAACGACGGACGGGTCTGGGTACCGAAAGAGGGTGGCGTGACGCCCAACCCCGAGCGGATCCCCGAGTCGGACCGCGATTACTATCTGGAGCGGAAGTACCCCTCGTTCGGCAACCTGGCACCGCGCGACATCGCGTCGCGGGCCGCCAAGGAGGTCTGCGACGAGGGCCGCGGTGTCGGTCCCGGCGGACGCGGTGTGTACCTCGACTTCGCCAACGCCATCCAGCGTCTCGGCGAAGACACGATCCGCGAGCGGTATGGCAACCTGTTCGAGATGTATCAGCGGATCACCGGCGAGAATCCATACCGTACTCCGATGCGGATCTACCCGGCGGTGCATTACGCCATGGGCGGACTGTGGGTCGACTACAACCTGATGAGTACCCTTCCGGGGTTGCACGTGGTGGGCGAGGCAAACTTTTCCGATCATGGAGCCAATCGCCTCGGTGCCTCGGCGCTGATGCAGGGTCTGGCCGATGGCTATTTTATCCTGCCCTACACGATCGGCGACTACCTCGCGACGGCGAGGCTCGACGCCGTCGACCCGTCGCATCCTGCTTTCACCGAGGCGCAGGCGCAGGCGAGGGCGCGCCTCGGCAAGCTGCTGGCGATCAACGGGACCCGTACGGTCGATGCCTTCCACAAGGAACTGGGGCACGTCATGTGGAACGAATGCGGCATGGCGCGCAACCGCGGGGGCCTTGAGAGGGCGTTGGCGAAGATTCCCGAGATCCGGGCGGCGTTCTGGGAGGATGTCCGGGTGCCGGGGAGCGCCGAGACGCTCAATCAGTCGTTGGAGAAAGCCGGTCGCGTCGCCGACTTCCTGGACTTCGCCGAGCTGGTGTGCCTGGACGCGCTGCGGCGCGAGGAATCGTGCGGCTGTCATTTCCGGACCGAGTACGAGACGCCTGACGGCGAGGCGCGACGCGACGACGCGCACTTCGCCCACGTTGCGGTCTGGGAGTATCAAGGCCCGGGCCAGGCTCCGGTGCGCCACATCGAGCCGTTGGAGTTCGAGTACGTGAAGCTTGCCACGCGGAGCTACAAGTGACACGCCACGTGGTCGCTCAGTGTGATCCCCGGTGTGCAGGCGGCGGGTCACCCCGAGCGGAGCGAGGCGGCTCTGCGTGAAGCTCACCCTGCGGATCTGGCGGCAGAGCGGGCCCGCGGCCAGGGGCGAATTCCGCACCTACCAGGCGGGAAACGTCAGCGAGCACATGTCATTTCTCGAGATGCTCGACGTTCTCAACGAAGAGTTGACCACGCGGGGCGAGGAGCCGGTCGCTTTCGATCATGATTGCCGGGAAGGGATCTGCGGGATGTGCGCCCTGATGATCAACGGTGTTCCGCACGGACCGCAGCGGGCGACCACGACCTGTCAGCTCCACATGCGCAGCTTTCGCGACGGCGAAACGATCACCATCGAGCCGTGGCGCGCGCGGGCGTTCCCGGTGATCCGTGACCTGGTCGTCGATCGCAGTCCGTTCGACCGGATCATCGCGGCCGGCGGCTTCGTGAGCGTCCGGACCGGTTCCGCGCAGGAGGCGAACACGACGCCGGTGCCGAAGCCCGAGGCGGATCGCGCCATGGATGCCGCCGCGTGCATCGGCTGCGGCGCATGCGTCGCCGCGTGTCCCAATGGGTCGGCGATCCTTTTCACCGCGGCGAAGGTCGCTCATCTCGGCCTGCTGCCGCAGGGACAGCCGGAGCGGCAACACCGGGTGATGGCGCTGGTCCGTCAGATGGACGCCGAAGGGTTCGGCGGGTGCACCCTGTTCGGCGAATGCGAAGCGGCCTGCCCGAAGGAGATTTCCATCGCCAACATCTCGCGGCTCAATCGCGACCTCGCGCGTGCCACGTTGCGCACGGCCGAGCCGGTGGCAAGAGGAGGTCCGGGATGACCGGCGGGATTTCCAACCGTCCCGGCGACCGCACCACGACGGTTCCCGTCATCGTTTGGAGCACACCATGATGCGTCGGCTCACGGCCCTGGCCGCGCTCGCGATCGGCGGGAGTGCCGTCGCGGCCGCGGCGCAGGGTCTCACCGGATTCGCGCTGTCCGCGGCGGCGCGCGAATTGCAACTCGAAGCCAGGCTTCAGGCGATTCCCGATACCGGGTCGGCGGAAGCCTGGACCCGGGTACTTGCCGCCAAGCCGCACGTGGCCGGCACACCGGCCCAGCGCGAGACAGCCGATTTCGTGATGCGGCAGATGGCGTCGTGGGGGCTCGACACCCAGCGGGTCGCCTTCCGCGTCTACCTGCCGTACGACGATTCCGCTGTGGTCGAACGGGTGACTCCGACCCGCGTCCGCCTGGTGCTGGACGAGCCGCCTGTCCCGGGTGACCCGACCACGATTCTCAAGCCCTGGCCCGCGATGAACGGGTCGTCGGGGAAGGGCGATGTCACGGCACCATTGGTATATGTCAACCAGGGCCTTCCGGCCGATTTCGCCCGGCTCGATTCGCTCGGCGTGAGCGTGCGGGGCAGGATCGCGATTGCCCGCTATGGGGGATCGTTCCGCGGAATCAAGGCGCGTGAAGCCGAAGCGCACGGCGCCGTGGCGCTGTTGCTGTACTCGGATCCCCGCGATGACGGCTTCGTCGTCGGGCCAACATATCCTGACGGTCCGATGCGCAATCCCGACGAGGTGCAGCGCGGCTCGATCTTCAACGGTGAAGGCGACCCGACCACGCCAGGGTGGGCGTCGACGGTCGATGCGCGGCGGCTTCCCGAGGACTCGCTGGATGTGCCGCACATCCCCGTCATGCCGATCGGGTACCGCAACGCCGAGCTGCTCATGAAGCCGATGGCCGGCCCGCCGGTTCCGGGCTCGTGGCAGGGCGGCATGCGCTTTCCGTACCACCTTGGCGACAGCACGGTGCAGGTGCGCGTGGCTGTCTGGCCCGAACGCGGCGCCCGTGCGTTCAAGACGATCTACGACACGTTCGGGTGGTTGCGCGGCTCGGACTTTCCTGACGAGTGGGTGATCGCCGGCGCGCACCGCGACGCGTGGGGCCCCGGCGCCGATGACAACGTTTCCGGAACGGTATCGGTGATGGAAGCGGCTCGCGCCATGGCCCAGGCCGCTCGCGAAGGCTTCCGGCCGCGGCGCACCGTGGTCTTCGCGACATGGGACGCGGAAGAATGGGGACTGGTCGGATCGGTGGAGTGGGTGCAACTGATGCGCGACACACTGCAGGCGCGCGCCGTAGCGTATCTCAATCAGGACGAGTCGGCGTCGGGCCGGAACTTCGGCGCGTCGGCAGACGCGTCACTGCGGGGGCTGATCCGCGACGCCGCGGCGACGGTGACCATGCCGGGGGATACCATATCGATCCTGCAGCGATGGCTCCAGCCGGCGGGAGCGCGTGGAGTGCAGCGCGCTGTGACCGGCGGCGTTCTCGCGCGTGAACCGAGAATGGGCGATCTCGGCGGCGGCTCCGACTTCACCGGGTTCTACAACAATCTTGGCATCCCATCGATGGAGACCGGATTCGGCGGCCGCTCCGGTTGGTACCACTCCGCGTACGACACGTACACCGCGATGGAACGATTCGGCGATCCGGGATATCTGAGCCACGCCGCTGAAGGTCGCCTGGTGGGAGTCATCCTCTCGCGCCTTGCGAACGCCGATGTGATCCCGTACGACTATTCGGCCCTGGGGACCTATCTGGCTTCGCTGGCGAGTCCGTCCGGGGTGGCGCCCCGGATCCGGGAGCCCAACCTGAACCGGCTCGCCACGCCGCTCGGCGAGGTCGTCGCGGCGGCTGACACGTTGCGCGCGGCCGGCAGCCGGTTCGATTCGGCGCGCGACGCTATTCTTCGGCGCGGCGGGGTCGCGGCGGCAGCGCTCGCTCGCACCAACGAGGCACTGCAGCGCGTTGGGCCGAAACTGACACGTCCGGCGGGTCTCCCCGGTCGGCCGTTCATGCGGAATCTCGTATTTGCGTCGGATCGCGACAACGGTTATGCCGACGTGGCGCTTCCCGGGATCAGCGAGGCACTGCGGGACGGCGACCTGCAGCGCGCCCAGCGCGAAGCGCACGACCTGGCCGAGAGGATTCGCGCCGCAGCAGCCCAGGTCGACGCGGCGCGAACGGCCCTCGATGGGCAGTAGTCGCGCCTCCGGCGATCACGGCTTCGACGGCCAGACGACGCCCTGATCCTTCGCCGTTACCGGCGCAAGCCCGCGATAGGTGAATTTCTGCACCCGCCGCCCTTCGTAGGTCTCGGTGGTGTAGATATTCCCTTTGGAGTCGGTCGCGATGCTGTGCACGCCGAAGAATTCACCGGGCTGGCGTCCGCCGTCGCCGAATGATGTCAGCACGTCGAGTGATTTGCGGTCGAGAATGTAGATCTTCTCGTTCTTGCCGTCGGTCACGTACATGTACTTCTGGGCTGGGTCGCGGGAAAACGCGAACTCCCAGATCGATCCGTCGCCGAGCGTCTCCGGGGCGATGATCTTCTCGGTGATGAAGGTGCCGTCCTTGCGGAAGACCTGGATGCGGTCGTTCTTGCGATCGGCAACGTAGAGCAGGCCGTCGCGCGAGAGCATGGCGCAGTGCACCGGATTGCCGAACTGCTGCGACGGCGGTCCGCCGGGCACGTAGACGGTGTGATCGGCGTCGTCGGGTTTGTGGCCGTAGGCGCCCCAGAACCGTTTGACGGCGCCGGTCGTCATGTCGATCACGACGACGCGCTTGTTGCCATAGCCGTCGGCGACGAACGCCTCGTTGGCCTGGTCGTCGAAGGACATCGTCGCGACGCCCTTGAAATCGGTGGTACTCAGCGAATTAGCCGGCCCCGCCGCCGGTTTGCCGAACTGGGCGATGAACTTCCCGTCGTGGGTGAACTTGAGGATCTGCCGGTCGTTGGGGCCGGTGCTGCCCAGCCAGACGTTGCCGGATCCGTCGATCGAAATGCCGTGCTCGCCGGACGCGCCGCGGCCCTTCGGCCAGTCATAGCCATCGGCCGGACCACCCCATGCGTTGACCAGGTTGCCGGCCGGATCGAATTCGAGAACCGGCGGTGCCGGCACACAGCATTCGCTGCTGGGCGGGTCGTTCGCGGCGCCGGCCTCGGTCTGCGGATTGACTGTTGCGGGGCGGTGAATGATGAAGACATGGTCGTGCGCGTCGACCGCGACCCCGATCATCATGCCCACTACCCAGTGATGCGGCAACGGCTTGGGCCAGAGCGGATCGACCTCGAAGCGCGGAGCCAGAACCGGACCGGCATCCGGCGTGGCTACATGTCGCTGGGCCGCCGGTCCGTTGCTTCCCGCGAACAACGTCGCCGCGAGCGCCATCGGCACCGCGTGGCGGAATGTCAGCGCGGCCACAGGACCCCCTGATTGGTATGCGCGACCGGGCCGATTCCCCGGTACACGAACTTCTGGACCCGCTTCCCCTCATACGTTTCGGCGGTGTAGAGATTGCCGCGCGAGTCGGTTGCCACGCTGTGCAGCGCGGTAAACCCGCCTGGATAGCGGCCGCCGTCTCCGAATGTCGTGAGCTGCGTGAGTGTCTTGCGATCGAGGATGGCAATGCGGTCGTTCATGCCGTCGGCCACGTAGAGAAAGCGCTGCGCGGGATCGGCCGAGAAGGCGAGGTCCCACACCGAACCCTCCCCGAGTGTCGCCGGTGCAACAGCTTGCCCGCCCGCCGGCGTGCCGTCGGCGCTGTAGATGCGAATCCGGTCGTTGCCGCGATCGCAAACGTACAGCAGCCCGTCCCGGGAGCGATGGATGCACGACGCGCCGCGAAACTGCGTCGCGGCAGCTCCCGGCTGGTAGGCACCGAGGTCGCTGTCGTCGGGCCGACCGCCGTCAGCGCTCCACACCCGGGTGATCCTGCCACTCGAAAGGTCCACGACGGCAACGCGCCGGTTGCGGAATCCGTCTGCGACCCAGGCAATCCCGCCGGGGACATCGACCGCGACCTGTGCCGCTGCGCCGAACGTATCCATCTGATCGCTGTGT
Source organism: Gemmatimonadales bacterium (assembly GCA_050732975.1). Classification (GTDB taxonomy): domain Bacteria; phylum Gemmatimonadota; class Gemmatimonadetes; order Gemmatimonadales; family GWC2-71-9; genus Palsa-1233. Next base: position 10,225 of record JBOHRZ010000005.1, on the reverse strand, counting down.
CCCGGTGGTTGTGGAGTCGGGCCCTGCGATCCGCCGCCGTAACCGCCGCGACCACGGCCGCGCCCGAGGGCACCTCCCGGTGGCGCGTCGGCTGGCAGCGCCTTGCCGAACTGGCGCACAAAGGCGCTGGTATTGGTGAATTCCAGCACCTGTCCGTCCGTCGGACCAGCGCCAGCAATCCAGACATGATCATCCGCGTCCACCGCGATCCCCGTCGGCATCGCGGGCCAGTCGTAGCCATTGCCCGGTCCGCCCCAGTGCGCGATCAGATTACCGGCCTGGTCGAACACCAGTACCGGTGGAGCGGGGAAGCAACAATTGCCGGTCGGAGGATTGGTGGAGGCACCGACCTCGGTTCGGGGATTGAACGAGCCCGGAAGGTCGAGGACGAAGATGTGATCGTGCGAGTCGACCGCGACGCCCGTTGCCGAACCGAGGAGCCAGTGATTCGGCAATGGGCGGGGCCAGAGCGGATCGACGGTGAAGCGTGGTGCGTCGTCGGCGCGAGCGGCAGTACCGGCGTGCACTCGCTCGGCCGCGATGCTGGCGCCCACCGCCGCAAGTACCATCGCCGCCACCGCTACAAGGCGAACAGGATTCATGTATCGGCTCCCACTACTGATGCTTGACATAGCGTTTGAGCGCCCGCGGTCCGACTTCGGCGCCGTAGATGTTGCCGTCGGCGTCGACTGCCACCCCTTCGGCGGCGCTGGTGCCGGTGGCGTGCTCATCGGGATCGGGGATCAACGCGGTGACCTCGCCGCTGATCGCGCTACCGATCCGGATCCCGCGCTTCCACCCTCCGTGGGCCGGTGCGACCGACCCGGACTCCGAATCGGCGACATAGATGGTGTCGTGTTTGTCGATCCAGATGCCGCTCGGCCGCGAAAACTGATACCAGATGTCGAGCAGTTTGCCGTTCTGATCAAAGATCTGAATGCGGTTGTTGCCGCGGTCGCCAACGAAGAGCCGGCCCCGGGAATCCATCGCGAGCGCGTGGGGCTGATCGAATTCACCGGGGCCGCTGCCGTGCGTTCCCCAGGAAGCAACCAGGGCACCATCCCTGGAGAACTTGAGCACCCGGGCATTCGCAGTCGGGGCCGACGAATGTCCCTCGCTCACGAAGATGCTGCCATCGGGCGCGACCAGCACGTCGTTCGGCTGGAAGAAGTAGCCCGGTTCGCGGGCCCCGCCCGCGGTGCCAAGCACCCGGAGCACCTTGCCGTCGCGCGAAAACTCGTAGACCTGATGGCCGCGCGGTTCCGTCGCCGTCGCGGGTCCGCTGGCGGTCGCTCCGCCGGCTCCCCGGCCGCCTCTGCGTCTTCCGCCGGTGCAGGCACAATCGGTCACCCAGATGTGATCGTCGCGGTCAACGAAGATCCCGTGCGGCGAGACAAAGAGTCCGGCGCCGAATGCCGCCAGCAGGTTACCGGAGGGGTCGAAGTGCAGCACCGGTGCGAGATCGGAGCCGGCGCAACTGTTGGCGCCGCACCGCTCGGCAACCCAGACGTCGTGACCGTTGCGGTCGATATCGACGGCACTGGTCGACCCCCAACTCCGGCCTTCGGGCAATCGGGCCCAACCCTCAACGGTTCGGTACGGATTGGGGAGGTCGTTGGTCGGCGCCTGGCCGGCCTGCGCCGACAGCAGTGCTGGCGCCACGATGCACGCGGCGGCCGCGATCGCCACCCAACGGCGCCTCCGATCGACCGAAGTGGTCATTCGAATTCCGAAACGCCGCGTCCACCGCGGCCCGAGTCGGCGGCTCCGCGCCCGGCACCGCGACCGCCACGACCCGAGGAATCGGCCGACGTCGGCGCCGGATAGACATCCTTCGGCAACAGGAACTGTTTGGCGATGTCGGGATCGTCGTGCACGCCGATGACCCGATGCGCCACATATTCTCCGATCACCGGCCCCGACTTGAATGCTTCGGCGTTGCCACCACCGGCGATCCAGGCGTTGCTTATCCCGGGAATCAGATCGACGATGAAGTTGCGGCTGCTGGTCTGATCGTAATGGCAGCAGCGGGTCTCCAGCACCGGCGCATTTGTCATCTCCGGAAACCGGTGATTGACGAAGTCGCGCTGCCGGGTGTTGGCGTGGATGTCGAACCAGCGCACGCTGGTGTCCGGGTCGTTCTGCAGCGGATCGGCCGGAATCCGGTTGAAGCCGCCCTGTCCCCGCCCGCCTCGGGCCGCTCCATCTCGCCCGGTCGAGTCGGCGCCATCCGTTGCGCCGCGCCCACCCGTCGAGTCGCGTGCGCTGCCGGCCGCGATCGGCGTTCCACTGGGACGCGGACCGCTTTCCGTTCCGCGCACCCGGAAGCCGCGGCTGTCCTCGGTGAAGGCAACCCACCCGGTGACGCCGGGGAAGTTGTACGACGGCATGCTGGGATAGGTGAATCGGTTGCTACCTGGCGGAGTGCCATAGTAGGCGACCTGTCCCAGCGGGATCCGCATCCGGTTTCCCATTACCTCCGGAAGAACCTTGGGGAGCCACGGACCGCAGGCAAATACGAACGCGTCCGCCCGCAACTTGTCGCCGTTGATCAGCGCCACCTCGTGCATCCGCCCATCGATCACCTCGCCCGGCTTGGCCCGGGCGATGATCAGCTTCACTCCCAAAGCGCGCTGGGTGACCTGGGCCACCGCCTGCATCGCCCGGCGGGCGCGAACCACTCCGGCGTCGGGTTCGTAGAGGATGGCGGTGATGTTCTCGATGTTGATCTGTGGCCAGCGGTAGCGGCATTCGTCCGGGCTCAGCACCTCATGTGGAACTTTAGCCTTTTCCCATATCTCCTTGGTGCGCTTGATGGCTGGTTCCCAATCCGAGCGCATGTACAGGTCGCCGGTCCGGTAGAAGAGCTGGGTCTTCAGGCTGGGAGACCACTCATGGTCCCAGGCTTCCCAGCGACGCATCGCCTTGCGAGCCCAGGCGGACCAGAGTTCACCGACCGGCGCGGCGCGGTCGCCGTACGAGGATCGAACTCCGCGCGACTCGTCGCCGGAGGTTGCCTTCGAGTTCGAAGGTCCGTAGGCGTCAACCAGGGTGACGTGCACCCCCATCTTGCGGAGGTGGTACGCCGTCCAGCCACCGAATGCCCCGGCGCCGATCACCACGACATGTGATGATGGCGGCGTGACGCTCGGGAAGCGACGGGTCGGCTCGGCGGCGGCCGCGGCTGTGCCTCCGACCAGGAGAGCGCCGACTCCCGTGCCGGCTGCCTTGAGGAAGTCGCGGCGCCTGAGCGCGGAGTCGTCGGGATTCACCTTGCTACGGCGTCGTGCCATGCCGGCTCCTGGCGTCGGGTCGGTCTCGAGTTGGCGGGAGTTCCGGGACCGAATGGCCCGGCCGCATACACATTACTGCGCCAAGGCGATCTGGTCCAGCGGCGCGCCGACGAGCTGAGGGGGTGGCGCGCTTGCCGGGCGACGCCGACGTTGGTACTCTGGATCGCTCGACGGCCGGAAGCCCGGTCGCCATGGAGAAGATCGATGCCTGCCATTCCGCTCCTGCGTTCCGTTGCCATCGTACCGGTCGCCGTCCTTTCGTTCGTAGTACCGACCGCGATGGCCCAACAGCGCGATTCGATTCCGCCGCACCCGCCCGCGCCCGCCGCCGGCGGTGTGTACTCCGATTCGCAGGCCGTCGTGGGCGAGCGGGTCTATCGCGACGAGTGCAGCCGCTGTCACCTGATCGCCGACCAGAACGGCCCCGATTTTCAGGCCAATTGGAGCGGTCGCACCGTGCGCGAGCTCTTCGACTACCTGCGATCCACCATGCCGGACGACGACCCGGGCGCTCTCACCGACGACCAGTACCTGGTCGCCACCGCATACATCCTCAAGCTCAACGGCATGCCCAGCGGCCCGGCGCCACTCAGCTCCGATACCACGGCACTCAACGGAGTCAAGATCGGCACCGCGTCGGCTCCATGACCGCCACCTAGTTCGGCAGCTTGAGCGCCACCAGTGCCGTGCTCGATCCCTGGCCGGTGGCGAACACGATGTATTGCTTTCCCTGGTACAGGAACGTGATCGGCATCGCCGTCGTCTTCGAGGGAATCCTGACCGCGCCAACCTCTCTGCCCGTCGACTTGTCGACGGCGAAGAGCTGCGGAGGGGCTCCCGGCACTCCGCCGCTGCGACCAGTGCCGTAGATCGTCAGGGTCTTCGTGTTGATCACCTGGGGCTGCCCGCCTCCCCCCGGAACCGACGGAAGCGAGATCCCCTTGAACATCGGGTCCGCGCTGGTCACGGGGCGCATCTGTCCGCCGTTGGGAATCCACCACGCCTTGTCGCCGGTATTCAGGTTGTAGGCGGTGATGCCGCCAAGCTGCCTGGGCTTGAGGATCTAGACCCCGCCAATCGACGGCACCCCGCGGCCGCCGAAGCCACCGCGGCCGCGTCCACCACCCGCGGGCGGGGTATAACCGGCCGGAGCCGCAAGGGCACCGGCTTCGCCGCACACGCCGGGTGGCTGGATGTAGCGCTGCTCGGAGCAGGGATCTTCGAGGAGATCGAAGGTCTGCAGTCCGCTGATTCCGCCGACGTACAACATGCCGGTCTCGGGATCGGCGGCGGCCCCGCCGTCAATGTTCACCCCGCCGCTCGCCCCGGGAGCATACCACGAGCAGTTGTGCTGTGCTGGTCCGTGTTCGCCGCGGCCGTTTTCCGGCGACGCCGGAATGAAGTAGGGTCCCATCCGGCAATGCTTCGCCAGGGTGAGCGCTGAATCCCGGATCGCCGGCGTGTAGTCGATCAGGTCGCTCGCGACCAGCCCCTGCTGCGCGTACGGCGCGGGCCTGGACGGGATCGGCTGGGTCGGCGACGTCCGCTCGCCGGGCACCTCACTCTGCAGCACCGGCGTTTCCGGCATCGGCCAGATCGGCTTTCCGGTGACGCGGTCGAAGACGTATACCCACCCCTGCTTGGTCGTCACGGCGATGATCTTGCGCCGCTGTCCATTGATGGTGACGTCGAGCAGGTTCGGCGCCATCGGGATGTCGTAATCCCAGATGTCGTGGTGCACCAACTGGAAGTGCCAGCGGCGGACACCGGTTTTCGCATCGAGCGCCACGATGCTGTTGGAGAAGAGGTCGTTGCCGGGGCGATTGCCGCCGTAACGATCATTGAGTGACTCGCCCACCGGGATGTACACCAGCCCGAGATCGGGGTCGGCAGAATAGGTTGCCCAGGCATCGTTCTTCCCGACGCCCTTGCTGCCGATCTTCGACCCGTTGGTCCAGCTCGTGGCGCCGAACTCACCCGGCTGGGGAATCAGGTTGAACTTCCACAGCTGGCGCCCGGTGTGGACGTCGAAGCCGCGGATGAAGCCGGGAACGTTGTGGATCCGGATCGGGAAGTACCCGTGGATCGATGAGTTGCCGACGACAATGACATTGCCGACCACAATCGCCGGGGAGCTGGAGGCGATCTGCCCTTGCGCCGGATCGATACCGACCGTCCCGTCGGCGCCGGTTTTGGTGGCGGGGTTCCACTTCTCGCCGGGTCGGGCGCGCCGGGCGGGCGCTCCTTCGCTGATGATCAGCGAGCCGGAATCATCGATGGCCAGCGGAACCAACGGATAGCCGAGGCCGGTCTCGAGGTCGACGATGCCGTCCTTCCCGAAGCGCGGATCGGCCTTTCCGGTGCGGGCGTCGATCGACACCAGGTGGTAGCCGGGCGTGATGACGATGACTCGCTCGTCGCGCCCGTCGGTCCAGTACGCCAGACCGCGTCCGGCGAAGCGCCGGGGCGCCTTCCGCCAGCGGATGCCTTCGTCGATGGTCCAGTGCCAGAGGGTCTTTCCGGTGCCGGGATCGATCGCGAAGGCATCGCGGCGCTGGTTCGCCACAGTGAAGAGCCGACCGTCGGCGAAGAGTGGCGTGGTCCGGTAGTACTCATCCGGCCCGAACTCGGCAGCGTTCCACTGCCAGGCGACCTGAAGCGAGTTGAAATTGGCGGCGTTGATCTGGTCCAGCGGCGAGTAGCGCGTGCTCCAGGCGTCGGCGCCCCAATAACGCCATTCACCCGGCGCGTTGCCGCGGACCAGCGCCGGACGCTGACGCGCGGCCGACAGCAGCGTGATACCGGCCGTGGCCGCGGCAATCGCCAGGGCGGTTCCGATCGAGCGGCGGATGATCGAAGCATTCATCATCGGTGCATTCCTTACAGTCAGTTGCGCGTGGGCAGGGTATCGTACCGGATTGTGGCAAGGACGGTGGTATCGGCGGCGAGCGCGACCTTTCCCGCCGGCATGCCGTTCATCTTCAGCAGGTAGGCGATCACCGCGACATAATCGCCGGGATCGAGCGATCCGGGATCATCCTGGGGCATGTTGGTGCTCATGAACCGGTAGAGATCGAGCAAGCTGGCGCCGCCCCAGCGCGCCCGGAATGGCGGTCCCACATGATTACCGAGCCCGGCATGGCACGAGACGCACATGCCGGCGTAGACATCACTGCCGTGCGTCGCCTGCGCCAGGGTATAGACCCCGTCGAGCGTCGAGTGATGGTGCGATGCGCACCCACCCAGCACCAGGATCACCATGATGGCCTGCCGACCCGGTTGTCGTCGCGTCACCGGCTACAGCCGCGGGAGGGTGACGCCGCGCTGCGCTTGATACTTGCCCCGCTTGTCGGCGTAGCTCGTCTCGCAGACGTCGTTATCGTCGGCTTCGAAGAAAACCACCTGACAGATGCCTTCGTTGGCGTAGATCCGGGCGGGCAGGGGCGTCGTGTTGCTGATCTCCAGCGTGACGTGGCCCTCCCACTCCGGCTCGAACGGCGTCACGTTGGTGATGATGCCGCAGCGGGCATAGGTCGACTTGCCGACGCAGATGGTCAGCACGTTGCGGGGAATGCGGAAATACTCCACCGAGCGCGCCAGGGCGAACGAGTTCGGCGGTACCACGCAGATATCGCCACGGAATTCGACGAAGCTCTTGTCGTCGAACCGCTTGGGGTCGACGATCGCCGACAGGGCATTGGTGAAGATGCGGAATTCGTCGGCCACGCGCATGTCGTAGCCGTACGACGAGACGCCGTACGAAATTGCGCCGGCCCGCACCTGGCCGTCGACGAAGGGTTCGATCATGGCGTGCTCGGCCGCCATGCGCCGGATCCAGCGATCGGATTTGATGGACATACGGAGCGGGAAAGATAGCCCGGCGCGGCGGCGATCTCGACGTCGTTGAACTGGGTGCGCTGTTCGTCTACTTTTCACCTGGTTGTGAAATATTTCACGAGGCGGCGTCCACGATGCTGCAGTCGTACATACCGATTCTCCTGCTCCTGGTCTTCGTCGTCGCCAATGCGATCCTGATCATTGCGGCGTCGACGCTGCTTTCGAACTACCGGCCGACGTCCGTCAAGTCGGCGGCGTACGAGTCGGGGATGCCGGTGCTGGGCGACGCGCGCGAGCGATTCTCCGTCAAGTTCTACCTCGTCGCGATGCTGTTCATCGTCTTTGATATCGAGACCGTGTTCATGATCCCGTGGGCGGTCGCCTTCGCCCAGATGCGGCAGCTCGGCGGCGTGCTGCTGCTGGAGATGCTCACCTTCGTGGTCATCCTGGGTGTGGGATACGTCTACATCTGGAAGCGCGGAGCGTTGGAATGGGCGTGAGTCCGCTGCCGGTGGCCGCTCCGGTCACCCACGAAACGATCTCGCCGAACTGGATCACCACCCGGCTCGACTTCCTGGCCAACTGGGGCCGGTCCAATTCGCTGTGGCCGATGCCGTTCGGCACCGCCTGCTGTGCCATCGAGTACATGGCGACCGCGGCGTCGCGGTTTGACATCGCCCGCTTCGGGATGGAACGGCAGAGCTTCTCGCCCCGGCAGGCCGACGTGCTGATCTGCGCCGGACGCCTGCCGTTCAAGCTGGCGCCGGTGATCCGCCGGATCTGGGATCAGATGCCGCAACCGAAGTGGTGCATCTCGATGGGCGCCTGCGCCTCCAGCGGTGGCATCTTCGACAACTATGCGATGGTGCAGGGCATCGACACCATCGTGCCGGTCGATGTCTACGTTCCAGGCTGTCCGCCCCGGCCCGAAGGCCTGCTCTACGGGATCATGCTGTTGCAGAAGAAGATCATGGGCGAGACCATCGCCGATCCGTCATTGCGCGTCGAGCAACTGGTCGGTCCCGACGGGCTCTTCCGGCGGCCGTCGGACATCGACGAAATCTCGGAACCGTTCGGCAATTCGGTGCACCAGACGAGATCCGCGTGAGCGTTCCCGCCGACATCGAAGCCCTCCGCCGGCGGTTCCCGGCCGGGGTGCGGCGCTGGCTGGTCGTCGCCGGGCAGGCGGTCGTCTTCGTCGAGAACGCCGCGGCGTACGCCGCGCTCGAATGGCTGCAACAGGATCCGGAGCGGCGCTTCGATTATCTGACCGACCTGACCTGCGTCGAATACCGCGATCCCGAGCTGCCCTTCGAAGTCGTCTACCAGTTGCGGTCGCTCGCCCGCAAGGTCGATCTCCGCGTCAAGATCCCGCTCGATCCGGACGGGCCGCTCGAAGTCCGCTCGGTCGTCGATCTGTGGCACGGCGCCGATTGGCTGGAACGGGAAGCGTGGGACATGTTCGGCGTGACCTTCAAGGGCCACCCCGATCTGCGCCGGATCCTGATGTGGGAAGGCTATGCCGAAGGGTTCCCGCTGCGGAAATCCTTCCCACTGCGCGGCCATTGGTCGCGCGCCGAGCAGACGCGCCAGGCGCTGGAATCGAATCCCGAGGCCTACTACTCGCCGGAAGAGCTGTCGATTACCGAGGCGTATCACGAACTGCCGGACGACGTCCGCGAGCGCCTCGCCAGGGCGGGGAAGGTATTGCCGTGACGCCGCGGACCATCGAGATGGAGCTGTCGACGCCGATCGCGGATCCATCGGGGCAGGTGCGCACCGTGCCCCTCGGCGTCACTCGGCGTCCCAGCGAGGTGGTGAGCGACGATTTCGGCGCCGAGCACATGCTGGTGAACCTCGGGCCACAGCATCCCGCCACGCACGGCGTGCTGCGGCTCGTCGTCGAGCTCGAGGGCGAAGCGGTCAAGCGGGTGATTCCCCATATCGGGTATCTGCATTCGGGGTTCGAGAAGCTGGGCGAGTACCGTTTCTACAATCAGATCATCCCGCTCACCGACCGGACCGACTATCTCGCCCCGATGGCCAACAACATTGCGCTCGCGCTCGCCGTCGAGCAGCTCATGGGCATCACCATCACCGAGCGTTGCCGTCTGTTGCGCGTGATCGCGTTCGAGATGAGCCGGATCATCTCGCATCTGGTCTGGGCGGGCACCACCGGCATCGATCTAGGCGCGTACACGCCGTTCCTCTGGATGTTCGAGCAGCGCGAGCAGATCTACAATCTGCAGGAAGCCTGGACCGGAGCGCGGCTTACGACCTCGGTGGCGCGTGTCGGCGGGATGATGGCCGACGTTCCCGAGGGATGGGATGACGGCCTGCGGCAGTTCATCCGGGAGTTCCCCAGGACTCTGCGCGAAGTCGACACCATGTTCACGCGCAATGCAATCTGGTGCGGGCGCACGCAGGGCGTGGGCGCCATGTCGGCCGAGGATGCGATCAACTACTCGCTGTCGGGGCCGATGCTGCGCGCCAGCGGCGTCGACTATGACGTGCGCAAGGACCGGCCGTATCTTGGCTACGACGAGTTCGACTTCGACGTCCCGATCGGCGAACACGGCGATGTGTACGACCGGTACCGGATCCGGATGGAGGAGATGTTCCAATCGGTGCGGATCATGGACCAGGCACTGGCGAAGCTGGAGCCGGGGCCCGTCGACGTGGCCGATCCCCGGGTAACGCTGCCGCCCAAGACGCGGGCCATGAGCGACATGGAGGCGATGATCTTCCACTTCAAGCAGGTAATGGAAGGCATCAAGGTCCCGGCCGGCGAAGTCTATTACGGCGTCGAGAACCCCAAAGGCGAACTGGGTTACTATCTGGTGTCAGACGGTACCGCCAAGCCGGTCCGGTGGCGGATCCGTCCGCCGTCGTTCCTCAATCTCGCGGCGCTGCCCAAGTTGTGCGAAGGGGCCCTGCTGTCCGACGTGATCGCCATCAACGCCAGCGTGGATATCGTGATGGGTGAGATCGACCGGTGACCGCGCACGACACCCAGGCTTATCAGCCGGTCTTCACCGGCGACATCGAGGCCAGCCTCGAAGCGCTCTATCCGAAGTACCCGGACAAGCGCTCGC
>JBOHRZ010000004.1:0-24059 GCA_050732975.1 Gemmatimonadales bacterium | reverse complement strand
ATACCACGCCAGGGCGATCGCGACCGCGACGTCCCACGCGCGGTCGCGCGGCACCTGGGTGAGCAGCGTGCTTGTTGCCGACGAGTTCCACCGGCTGCTGTTGTATCGCGGTGGTCGCGCGGCGGCCCGAGCCGCCGTCACCCGTTTGCTCGCCGATCCGTCGATGCGGTGGCTCCCGGTTTCAGCGGAGCTGGTCTCCGCCGCGGTGAGTGCCTGGATCGACCGGTTCCATGACCAGGACTTTTCGCTCGCCGACGCGGTGAGTTTCGAGTTGATGCGTCGGGAGAAGATCAGCGAGGCGTTCGCGTTCGACCGGCACTTCGTTGTGGCAGGGTACGGGGTGTTGGCGTGATGCGGAGCCGACAAACTACGGCGTGAACATTTCCTGCAGCGCGCCGAGTGCCGAACACGAGGCCGACGAAGATGGGCTTGTTGGCGTCGGACGCCATGGCTTGCACGGCGTGATCAATTCCCCTGCTGGATGTTGCAGGTAGCCCAGTCGGTCGCCGCGCCGACGCCGTCGATGTCGTGACCGGTGCAATCGGTCCCGTTGAACGTCAGCGCATGGTTGTATGCGCCGTTTCCGATCCAGTGGGCGGCATAATGATCGTCGGTGCTTACCGCAGTATCCCTGGCGGGAAGACGCGCCGCCACGTCACCGGAATCGAAGTCGAACACGACCCGAGCGGGGCTGGCATCGACGATCGTGATCTTGAGGACGCGGGCGTCGCCGGTGCCGTTCGGGAGGACGCGAACGCCGGAGATCTGGTACGAACCGGCGAGCTGCGAGTTGTCGGGAGCGGGTTCGCCGCTGCAGGAAATCGCGGCGAAGGCGAGACCGGCGATCACGGCAAGTTGCGAAGCGGGGATATTGTTGCCCATGGAAACTCTCCTGCTTGTTCGAATAGCCTTCGCAAGGTCCCAGATGCACATGTACGAGATGTCGAAGGTATACGCGATCCGGCGACCGGGCAACCGAGCTGACGTGGCCGACCGCCCGCTTGAAGAAATCCGCGGGCGGTAGGGAGGCGGCGCCTCACTGCCGTCTCTCTCAGGCGTGTCGCTACGTCTTGTGAATGCCCGAGCCGATCAGGCCGCCGATGAGACCGAATATGAACATCGGCCCAAGAAATGTCAGCACTGTCACACCGCAGTGGGACGTCTCACACACTTGGTGAGTCGCATAGTCGACGAAAAGGCCGACGCCGACGCCAGCGGCCGCCCCAATGAGTGCGCCGCGCTTCCAGTAGGTCGCATCCGCCGAAGCCAAACGCAGCGCGTCGTGCTTTGTGATGGGTGCTTCGTATCGCTGCGACAAACCGGCGCGGCTGATTCTCTGCCCGGCCAGCGGTACAGCAACGGTGACAGATGCGGCGCACGAGAACGCGAATAACACCCAGGAAAGCCGGCTCATCAGAAGCCCCAGTGCGAAAGTTTGCTGTAGTACGACGCCGTACCAGAGCTGACCCCCTGCCATCCGTCGAAGTAGGAGCCCGACCAGAAGCACTCGTAGTTCGACGAATAAAACGGGTTGGATGAGTAGATACAGTCGGCAAGATTGTAGGATGACGACTTTCGCACGATACTGCCTCCCCGGATTTCGCGATTACAAGCCGATCAGCCCACCACCCGCTTCAAGAACTCCCCCGTGTACGACGCCGCACACGCCGCCTTCGGGGCCGAGATCGACGATCCAGTCCGCGGGGTAGTGATCACGGCAACCCTGATCCAGCAGTACGCCCGGTCAGCGCATCAGCTGCAGAGGTGTTCCATGTACGGGACCGTGTAATACGCGATGACCTGGCTGCTGTCGGCGTCAGTGACCGTGAGGCGAAGCGTGCTGTACGACATCGTCCAGCAGATCGAGTCGGTGTAGGTGCCGACATCATGCCAGCCGTGCTCTACGGTGAGCGGGTGGACGGCGCCACTCGCCGGTCGAGCCGGCGCGCGAAGATCGTCACCCCCGCAATCGATCGCGCACCACTCCCAGAGGTAGGTGTACGACGGCACGCCGCCGCTGACATGCGCGGTGAAGATCGACGTGGCGGTGTCGCCGGTGATGTAGGCGCCCAGGGCGGGCGGTGGAAGGTGTGCCAAGACATATAACACGTTGGGCTTGAGCAGGTAGTACGCCGCGTCGGTCACGACCCCACCAGAACTCCGAGCCGAGTCAAGTGTGGCTCCGTAATGACCAATTCCCGCAGAGTCGTCGCTGTCGGAGAACCCATGTAACGCTGAACAAAGCGAGCTGCTGTGGATCCAACCCAACGCGCAAGCGCTATCGGTCTCCGCCTGCAACTGAGCCGTGGCAACCACCGGATCCGACGGCGCGGGGACAACGCCAACGACGACGGTCCTGGCGCTCAGGTCATCCAGCCACTCGTACGCTGGCACCTCCGTCGAATCGTCACCCCAGGACTTGGTAACGCTATCGCCAGTGATCCATGCCGTGACAAGTCCAGGCACACCAACGGCCTTGACCACCAGCGTCGGCGTGGAGTCGCCAGGCACAATCGGACGCATTGCCCACCATCCGGCCACGTGATGGCCCTCAAAGGTGGAGTCCGCTTCCCAGTCCGTTCCCGCGCCCGGTGCGAGCACCGTGGCAACTAGCGCGTCAGGCACAGAAATGGTGAAACCGAACAGAAGGTCGGGGCTCGCCGGGCTCACGAGGACTGAGTAGCTAACCGTGGTCGTGTCTCCGACCAAGCTAGTATGTACGCCGACTGACATGATTACGCTCGAGCCTGGTAACCCGCCCTGCGCCATGAGAATCCGTGGAATCGCCGCTGCGATGACGAGGACGCTAGGGGCCATTCTCATTGCGTTCTCCAGTCCCGCAAATGGGCCTTGCCACCTTCTGGAAAGTCGAACAGGCCAGCGCCGTGATGATGCCACCAATGAACCAACTTGTGATACGGCACGGTATCGGAAACTGACAGGCCATTGATGTCCGCGCTGCGGCCGAGCCGATGCTCGCAGTGGATCTTGCAGGTATGCAGGCCGGGAGGGTCGCTGCGCCACAGTGTGTCAAGATCAAACTTCCCGCCGTATCGGAGGCTCATGTCGTTGATCTGCAGGTTCCCATATTCTCCGAGCCAGTAGTCGGCGAGCGAGTCAAGCGTTGGAATCATGGTCGATATCACATAGTGCGAATGCGGATGGCGAGATCCGAGCGGCGTGTCCTCTCCGACGAGATCCACATGGGACCCGCTCATGTGATCAAGGTCAGGCACACCAACCGTCCAGTGCGTCTTCGCGGTCGTATCGAAGGCAGGGCTCGAAATGACCAAATGGATCGGTTCGGAGTATTGGCCCGGCGTGTACGTGACGGTCGCCTTTCCTGTCGCCGAGTCGGTAGTAACGATCGAGTCTGGCGAAAGCGAGCCCTTCGGTTTGGGTGTAGTCCCCGAATAGTGGAAGTGACCGAACAGCGAATCCGAGCCGGCGCCACCGCTGTCCGCCGCGTCGATCGCCAGGCGGAGCCGTACGGATGGAACGGCACGACCGTTGGTGTCGACTTCGATCGTGAACGTCAGCGTCGAATCCCATTCATGACCGTTGTGCGTCGGCTTCGGCGGCCTATGCCCGAGTGGATCCCCGTGCACAGTGTTCAGCGGAATGATGAACGGGTCGCCGTCATCACCGTCAGGCGGACTACCCACGAACGTTACAATGATCTGCGGGTGAGATGAATCCGGGAAGATGCAGTACGGCGGGCATTCGCAGCCCGGGAAATGGTACTCGTCCGGATGACAGAGATTCTCCTGAATCGGCTTCGTCAGCACCACCGCCTCGGGAACATCCGGTTTGCATCCGCCCATCACGACGAGGCACACCAGCCAAGCCAGCACACTGTACACCCATTTCATCGGCAGATCCTCGTCGGAGTTGATCCGTTCTTCGCGAGAGCAGGATCAAATGATCGGCGTGGAATCGACGTCGCTTCGATTCCGTGCCGAACAATGTGCCGATCATCGCCCCTGGAACATCCCACCGATGGACCAATCGGTCCCGGATATGTCCATTCGAGCGATTTGGCATTCCCACGAACCGAGAAACGCCGATTACAGCTGCTCCGATGCCGCCGCTGCGCTCGCCGTCACCAGCCCACGGTGCCGAAGCGCCAACTCCAGCGCTGCTTCCCAAACGCGAAGGCCGACGGTCGCGCGCCACGGCCGCCCGAAGTACCTGCTGCACCGCCGCGAAAGCGTCTTCACAGAGAGGCCCGCGGTGTCGGCGGCCGCCGCCTCGGTATGACACCAATCCATCGCCGTCGCGACCGAGCGGACCGTGCCAACCAGGCCCCGCCAATACCCGGGCGGAGGAAGATGACGGCGCTCGAGAGCGCGCCGAGCGCCGGCGCCGGCGGAATCCGGATCCACCGCCCTGGCGATCGCAACCGCCGTCGATGTACCCAGCCGACTCGCCAGCCAGGCGTTGCATCCCGCAGCCGAGGGAACTGAATTCCCCACGGCCGCCCGGATCACCGCCGCGACGTCACCGCTGTCGCCCACGGCTTCGACGCGCATTCCATCAGGGATGAGCGGATGCAGCGCCGATCGTCGCAGTGCCCGGGGCGCGAGCAGCGCCACCGCGCACCATGGGTTGTGCCGCCAGGCGCGGATCAGCGCGGAGAGATCATCCAGCACCGCATCCGCGTTCAGGCCTAGAACCAGAATTGCTCCCAGTTCAAGCAGCGCGCCCGGCGGAACGTCAGTCAACACAGTGGCACCATACCGCAACGCCATGATCGGCATGCGAACCTCGGGGGAGTCGACCGGATTTCTCACGATACCGCCCCCCCCGGATTTCGCAATTACAAGCCGATCACCCCACCACCCGCTTCAAGAACTCCCCCGTATGCGACGCCGCGACGCGCGCGACCTGTTCGGGCGTGCCCGTCGCCACGACGTCGCCGCCGCGCACGCCGCCTTCGGGGCCGAGATCGACGATCCAGTCCGCCGTCTTGATGACATCGAGATTGTGTTCGATCACCACCACCGAATTCCCCTTGTCGACAAGACGGTGCAGCACATCGAGCAGCAGGCGCACGTCCTCGAAATGCAATCCCGTCGTCGGTTCGTCGAGGATATACAGCGTCCGCCCCGTGTCGCGCTTGGCCAATTCGGTCGCCAGCTTGACCCGCTGCGCCTCGCCTCCTGACAGTGTGGTCGCCGCCTGGCCGAGATGGAGATATCCCAGTCCGACATCGTTCAACAAGTCCAACCGGTCGGCGATCCGCCGCTGGGCCGAAAAGAAGTCGAGCGCGTCCTCGACGGTGAGTTCCAGCACGTCGGCGATGTTCTTCCCCTTGTAACGCACCTCCAGCGTCTCGCGGTTGTAGCGCCTCCCCTTGCAGACGTCGCACGGCACGTACACGTCGGGAAGGAAGTGCATCTCGATCTTGACCAGCCCGTCGCCCTGGCATGCCTCGCAACGGCCGCCCTTGACGTTGAACGAGAAACGCCCGGGGCCGTAGCCGCGGATCTTCGATTCGGGCAACTGAGCGAACAGTTCGCGGATCGGAGTGAACAGCCCGGTATAGGTCGCAGGATTCGACCGCGGCGTGCGCCCGATCGGCGACTGGTCGATGTCGATCACCTTGTCGAGAAGATCGAGCCCCTCGATCCGCTTGTGCGCACCGGGAATCACCCGGGCCCGGTAGAAGTGGCGCGCCAGCGTGCGGTAGAGGATGTCGGTCACCAGCGTTGACTTCCCCGAACCCGAGACGCCGGTGACCGCGACGAACACGCCCAGCGGGAAGTCGACGTCGAGATCGCGGAGATTGTTCTCGCGGGCACCGATCACGCGCAGCGTCTTCGCCGGATCGATCCGGCGTCGCGCCGCCGGCACCGCCACCCGCAGTTCGCCCCGGAGATAGCGCGCGGTGAGCGAGTCGGGATGCCGCATCACGTCGTCGAGGTTCCCCTCGACCACCACCTCGCCGCCGAACCGCCCGGCGCGGGGGCCCAGGTCGACGATGTGATCGGCAGCGCGGATGGTGTCTTCGTCGTGCTCGACCACCATCACCGTGTTGCCGAGGTCGCGGAGCTCGCGCAGCGTGTCGAGCAGCAGCGCGTTGTCGCGCTGGTGCAATCCGATGCTCGGTTCGTCGAGGATGTACAGTACGCCGACCAGCCGCGACCCGATCTGCGTCGCCAGTCGGATCCGCTGCGCCTCACCGCCCGAGAGCGTGCCGGCGGAACGTCCCAGCGTGAGGTATTCGAGCCCGACGTCGCGCAGGAAGCTGAGCCGCTCGATCACTTCCTTGAGGATCGGGACGGCGACATCGGGGTCCAAGGCCCCGCGCGTGCCGCGCCCGACCGGGACCGCTTCGAAGAACGCCACCGCTTCGTCGACCGGAAGATCAACGACCTCGCCGATGTTGCGCCCGGCAATGATCACCGACAGTGATTCGGGACGGAGCCGCTTGCCCTCACAGACCGGGCAAGCCTGCTCCACCATGTACTCTTCAAGCGACTGGCGCACCGCGTCGCTGCTGGAATCGCGATAGCGGCGTTCGATGTTGGCGAGGATCCCTTCCCACTCGCCCTCGACTTCGCGGCCTTTACCGCCTTCGGCCGAGTACTTGAGCGTGCGCCCCGGTGCGCCGTCCCGCAGTGCCTTGCGCGCGGCGGCAGGAATCTTCCCCCAGGGCGCGTTGAGGTCGAACTTGAACGCCCGCGCCAATGTCGGCAGGACGACCTTGCGCAGATAGCCGCTCGGCTCGCCCCACGGAATGATGACGCCTTCGAGAATCGAGATCCGGTCGTCGCCGAGCACGAGATCGACGTTCGGCTTGCGAGCGGTGCCGACGCCGTGGCACGCGGGACACGCGCCGAACGGCGAATTGAACGAGAACTGCCGCGGCTCCAGTTCGGGAAGCGAGAGCCCGCAGGTCGGGCACGCGAATCGTTCCGAGAAAAGTTGTGATACCGACGCTCCGCCTCGCTCCTGGCGCACGACCTCGACCACGCCGTCGGCGGCGCGAAGCGCGGTCTCGATCGAATCGGCGAGGCGGGAGCGATCCTCGGCCTTCACCACCAGCCGATCGACGAGAACGGCGATGTCGTGGTTGGTGCGCCGGTGCAACGAAGGCACGTCGCCGAGATCGTACACGGTGCCGTCGACACGGACGCGGACGAAGCCCTGCTTGCGAAGATCGTCGAAGAGTTCCTTGAACTCGCCCTTGCGGCCGCGCACCATCGGACCGAGCACTTCGATCCGGGTGCCGGCAGGCCAGGTGAGAATCGTGTCGGTGATCTGCGTGGCGCTGGATCGGGTGATCGGCGTGCCGTCGTTGGGGCAGATCGGCGTGCCGGCGCGGGCCCACAGCAGACGGAGATAATCGTAGACCTCGGTGACGGTACCGACCGTGGAGCGCGGATTCTGCCCGGTGGTCTTCTGCTGTATCGAGATGGCGGGCGAAAGCCCCTCGATCGAATCGACGTCGGGCTTCTCCATCAGGCCGAGGAACTGGCGGGCGTAGGCCGAGAGGGACTCGACGTAGCGCCGCTGACCCTCGGCGTAGATGGTGTCGAAGGCGAGGGAGGATTTGCCCGAGCCTGAGAGGCCGGTGATCACGGTGAGCGCGTTGCGGGGGATGCGCACGGTGACGCTCTTGAGATTGTGCTCCCGCGCGCCGCGGACGGTGAGGTACTCTTCAGGCATAGCCCTTAACAGTAAGGGCGTCGACCACCGGGCTCGGGCCCAGCGCCCAGCGCCCAGCGCCCAGCGCCCAGAGCCCAGAGCCCAGCGCCCAGAGCCCGGCGCCCAGAGCCCACCGGGTTTAGAGCCCGGGGCCCGACCTTTGCGCTAGCATTCACCGCCCATGATCGAAAACCTCCGACCTTGCCTGCGAACTTCCGGCGCCATCGCTGTGCTGCTGGCCTGGGTGGCGAGTCTCGGCTGGCTCGGGGTCCGGCGGCTGGACCGCTCCGAGTCGGCCATTCTGTCGAGCGAAGCCACCATGCGGCTGGCCCCGGCGACGGCGTGGTATGCCGTGTACGCCGGCGCCACGCAGATCGGCAACGCGTCGCTCTCTCTCGACACGCTCTCGCCGGGATATCGGGTCGATCAATCCATCGCATATGAGGTGCGGAATGGCGATTCGCTGACCCGCGCGGCGCGCCGGACCGAGACGTGGCTCGGCGCCACACTCAACCTCGAACGGATGGTGTCGCGCTTCAGCCGCGCCGGCCAGCAGGCCGAGTGGCGGCTGTCGATTTTCGGCGACACGCTGACGGCGCATTTCGCCGGTCAGGAGACCATCGCCCAGGGGCGGGCGCGATTCAGCGATCCCCCGACGGCGACCGCAGCGCTGGCGTACCGACTGGCGTTGGGTGGTGCGCTGGAGCCGGGAAGCCGCAGCGCGCCGAGCCGCCTGGTGGTGCTGGTCGACGGATGGCCGGCGGCAGGTCGCGACGTCGAAGTAACGGTGGGCCGCGATTCGACGATCCGGTTCGCCGACAGCACGGCACTGCGGGGCGGCCACTGGGTCGCCGCCCACGTCGACAGTGTGAAGACCTGGGCGGTGGTGCTGCACGGCGCCGCCGGACCGCGGCGGCTCTGGATCGACCAGCGCGGGGCGGTGTCGGGGATGGAGACCCCGCTGGGCGTGCGCTGGGTGCGCACCGACTTCGACCTCAGCGAAACCGAGTTTCGCAACGGGCTTGGCGCCGGGACCGCGGCGATCCGCGGCGCGGTGCCGGTGATGGTCCAGTACGCCGCCGCCCCGGCGCGAACCGAGCCGATCGTCGAGCGCCGTTTCGTCGTGGCGCACCGCGACGGATCGCCGGTCGACACGTCGCTGGTGGCGCTCCTGGCCGGCGGGCGGCAGGAGGTCCACGGCGACACCATCATCGAGCGGCTGGTACCGGAGCACGAAGTGGAGACCGAGGATGACGCGCCCGACGATCCGATGATACAGGATGGTGCGGCGGCTATCGCGGCCCTCGATCGGTCGTGGTTCCGTCGGGCACCCGACAGTGCCCGGGTGGCGAGGGCGGTCGCGTCACTGCGCCGGATGATTCGCGTCGACACCGCAGCCGGCGCGCACGAAGACGCGCTGGGCACGCTGGCGTCGCGAACAGGACGGCCCGACGGCGTGGCCCGGCTGTTCGTGGCGCTGATGCGTGCCGCGGGAATCCCGGCGCGATACGTGGTGGGCATCGAGGCGCGCGGCGATACGCTGCTGACCCACGCGTGGGCGGAGGTGTGGAATCACGACCGCGGCGGCTGGTGGGCGGTGGATCCGGTGTCCGGAATGGCGATGGCCGACACGCGGCTGATCCGGGTGGCCTTCGCGGGTTCGAGCCATCCGGATGAACTGCTCCCGATGGTGGCCAACGCGCGGATCGTCGAGATCGCGCAGGAGAAGAAGCGGTGATCCGGCTGGAGCGGGTGGTCAAGCGTTATGGGCGATTCCAGGCGGTGCGCGGCATCGACCTGGAAATCCGCACCGGCGAACTGTTCGGGTTGCTCGGCCCGAACGGCGCCGGCAAGACCACCACGATGCGGATGATCGCCGGAATCCTGGCGCCGACATCGGGGCGGATCAGCATCGGCGGCATCGACGTGCTGCGCGATCCGGTGCGCGCCAAGGCGCAGCTCGGGTTCATCCCCGATCGCCCGTTCGTGTACGACAAGCTGACGGGGTTCGAGTTCCTGCTCTTCACCGCCGCGCTGTACGGCCAGCAGGGGAAGGAGTTGGAACACCGCGTCGACGAGCTGCTTGATCTGTTCGAGTTGAGCCGCTGGAAACACGAGCTCACCGAATCGTACAGTCACGGCATGCGGCAGAAGCTGATCATCGCCAGTGCGCTGGTGCACCGGCCGTCGGTGATCGTGGTGGATGAGCCGATGGTGGGGCTCGATCCCAAGAGCATCCGGTTGTTGCGGCTGATCTTCCGGCGGTTCGTCGAGCGGGGCGGCACGGTGCTGATGAGCACCCACACCCTGGAAATCGTCGAGGACATGTGCGACCGGGTAGGCATCATCCGCCAGGGGGAGCTGGCGGCATGCGGAACGGTTGCCGACCTGCGGCGCGCGGCAGCGAACGAACAGGCCTCGCTGGAGGAACTCTTCCTGCGGCTCACCGGCGGCCACGTGGACAGGGATCTTGACGTCATCCTCGGTTAGCGGCCCGGTGACGCGCCAGCCCTCGCTGCTGGCGGTGACGTCGCCCAAGTGGCGAAGCGTCTGGGCGCGGCTCCGGCGCCGGCGCGGGGACGCGATCGCCGGCCGGACGGTGCTGCTCACGGTCGCGGCGCTGCTCTTCTTCGCAGCGGCTTTCCTGATTTCGTACCGGATCACGGCGTACTTCAAGAGCGTTCCCGAGATCGGCCCGCTGCTGGCGAGCAAGATGCTCGGCATGGCGCTGCTGGCGTTCGCGGCGATCCTGCTGCTGAGCAACCTGATCGGCTCACTGTCGACCTTCTTCCTGGCGCGCGACCTCGACATGCTGGTGGCGGCGCCGGTCGAGTGGGGCCGATTCTACATCGCGAAGCTGGGCGAAACGGTGATTCACTCGTCGTGGATGGTGGCGCTGCTCGCGGCACCATTGCTCGCCGCCTACGGGATCGCGTGGCACGCCGGTCCGCTCTTCCCGGTGGTGGTGATCGGCGCACTGGTACCGCTGCTGATCATTCCCGGCGTCGTCGGCACCGCGATCACCCTGATGCTGGTGAACCTGTTCCCGGCCCGGCGCACTCGCGACGTGCTGGGCCTGATCACGATCGTGACCGCAGCGGCGGTGGTGATGTTCATCCGCCTCGCCGGGCCGGAACGACTGGCCCGGCCGGACGGATTCCAGAACCTGGTCGACTTCATCGCGGTGCTGCGGGCGCCGACCCACCCGCTGCTGCCAAGCGAATGGGCCCGGGCCATGCTGATGAACTGGCTCAACCGGGTGGGCGATCCGCTGCCGATCGCGCTGTTGTGGACCACGGCGGGGGCCTTCGTGGTGATGGGCGCGGCGCTGCACAAGCGCTGGTACACGCGGGGCTTCGCCCGGGCCCAGGAAGGCGCCAACCGGTTCGCGCGCGGGGCGCGGTGGGACGGCGTGGCACGCAGACTTCTCGCCGGCGTGGCGCCGATGCGCCGGGAGTTCTTCCTCAAGGACCTGCGGATCTTCTTCCGTGACAGCACGCAGTGGAGCCAACTGGTGCTGCTGGCGGTGCTGATTCCGGTCATGCTGCTCAATGTCCAGATGCTGCCGCTGTTCAGCGGCGAGCGGCTGCCGGTGATCCTGGTGACGATCATCCTGTTCGTGACCCAGGGCCTGGCCGGGTTCGTGATCGCCGGTGCGGCGGAGCGGCTGGTCTTCCCAGCCGTGTCGCTGGAAGGGCGGCAGCTCTGGCTGCTCCGCTCGTCGCCGCTCGACGCCCGTGCCATGCTGCGCGGCAAGTACCTGGTCGGCGTGGTGCCGCTGCTGGTTCTGGCGCTGGGACTCACCATCACGACCAATCACCTGCTGCACGCCAGCCATTTCATGATGGTAGTGAGCGTCGCGACGGTACTGGGTTACACCCTCGCTGTCGGCGGCCTGGCGCTGGGAATGGGAGCACTCTTCCCGCAGTTCGACACCGAGAACGCGGCCCAGATCGCCACGTCATTCGGCGGGCTGGTTTTCATGCTCCTCGCCGTGGCCCTGCTCGGGCTGGTGATTTCACTGGAGTCGGTGGCGGTCACCGAGGATATCCGCTATCGGCAGATCGACGCGCCCACGGCGGTGTCGCTCGACGCGTGGATCGCCTTCGGTGCGGCGGCGGTGTTCTGTCTTCTGGCCGGCGTGATCCCGATGCGGCTGGCGAGCCGCCGGCTGGAGTCGCTGGAGGTGTGAGAGAGCAAGTGAGAAGTGAGAAGTGAGAAGCTGCTTCGTACCGCCATGCCGTCCCCGCCTCGCGCTTTTCGACTCCGTGTTGCGCTGAATGGATCCTCGCCCCGGGAATCTTCCGGTGGAGACTGCGGCTGCGTGCCGGCACTTCCGCCGGCGCGCGGCCGCATTTCCCTTGGGGAGGTACCTCATGTTCCGCCGCATCGCACCGGTGTTCTGCATCTTCGTCGCAGCAGCCGGCTGCTCGGAGTCGGGCGTCACCCCGGCGCTCACCGCACCCACCACTCCCACCACTCCCACCACGGCGCCGGCAGCGAACACCGCCCGCGCCGCTCGCGAACGCCTGACACGCACGCTGGCGCTGGCGCTCGCCGATCCCGCCACCCGGGCCGCTGTCAAGCGGCGACTCGACGAGTCCAATGCACCGGAAGGCAAGCTTCAGTTCCAGGCGCTGGCCCGCACCGACGGCGACGCTCTGCTGGTGTCGCTGGCGCGAGCGGGCGCTGCGACCACGGCCGATCTCGTCGCCGATCTCGACGCCGCGCGCAGACTGGAGCTCTATCTCCCCGTTCCGGCGCAGCGCGCGGCGTGGCACGGCGGCGAGGACTTCCTGGTCGCCACCATCGGCCAGGACGGCGAAGCGCCGGTGGCATTCGACGCGCGCGGCGTCCGCCAGGTGCTCGATCCGAGGACACCGCCGGCGGCGCCGGTGCTGGCGCTGGTGCCGCAGGAAACCGATTTCACCGCCGGGCATCCGGAGAACATGATGGCGTGCGTCGACCTGTGCGATCCGCCCGCAGGCGGCGGCGGAACATCATCGCAGCCGAAGCCGTCCGCCGAACCGGGGATCTACCTGGTGCAGAACCATTTCAACAGCACCTATGAAAGCTGGCTCAAGGGCAATCCCGAGTTCGAGTATCACGTGTACGGTCAGGGCGACGACCTTGAATCGGTGCAGCTCTCGTGCACCGGTGAGCATGCGGGCGGCATCTATTCGTGGGATCAGAACACCCTCGACTGGACCGGGTCCGTCATGCTCATCTCCGACGCCGACTACAATGCCTATCAGCGGCTGCATCCGGGCGCGCCGATCCGGGTCGTGGCATGGGAGGACGACGACCAGGCGTGCGTCGACCACGCCGACGGCACCAGCGTGTCGCAACTGGTCCAGTCGGTCGACAACGCGTACCGGTCGATCACCAGCGGCAAGTCTGACCCGTTCTACCTCCACGGACTCCGCGCGGCGCCGTCGGTCTTCTCGCTGCTGTCGACGCTGCGGAACGTGATCCTCACCGCCGACGACTTCATCGGCAACGCGGTGGAAGGCACGGTCACCCGCGACGCGCCGGGGAGCTCGAACTGGGTCGTGAAGTCGTCCGGAACGACGACGGTGGGGTGGTTTACGACGATGCGGAAGCCGTGAGAACAAAGAAGTGAGAAGAGAGAAGTGAGAAGTGAGAAGTAACAACCCGATGGTCGAGATCAAGCTCGCAATCGGGTCCTCACTTCTCTCGTCTCACTTCTCGCTTCTCACTTGTCTGCCGCACCCCGGGCAGAAGCTCGCGTCGTCGGGAACGGCGGCGGCGCAGCCCGCGCAGGTGCTCGCTGCCGTGACGAGACCCGCCCCGCATTCGCTGCAGAACCGGGCGTCGGACTCGGGACGGCCACCGTGGGTGAGGCAACGGAGTCCCGTCGCCGTGGCGGGAGCAGGCGATGGTGCGGAGCTCGGAGGCGGCGCGGCCGGCTCGGGCTCCAGCGCCGCGATCGCGGCGGCGCCGTAGCGGGCATTGAGATCGTTGTAGTCGGCTTCCGAGAGCTTGCCGGTGGCGCGGTCGAACTCGATTTCCTTGAGCGCGAGCAGGGCCTGGCCCCGCGGCGTCTCCTCCGGATCGATGGCATCGAGTTCCGGCCGCGGAGCGGAGGTGGTCGGGAACAGAATCGGTTGCGCGACCAGCCAGAGCAGCGCCGCGCCGAGCAGCCCGGCGGCGATCGCCTCGAGGAGCATCAGGACTGCACGTCGTCGAGGGCACGGCGCAGCCGTGCCCGCTGCTCGTCGTCGAGGCTGGCGCGCGGCGGCGGGCTGGCGGCAATGGCGCCGCCTCCCCGGCGTGTAAGCCACGCCACCAGGGCAATGCCGACGGCCAGTACGCTGAAGCCGGGCACCAGGTACCCGGCGAGGTTGAGTCCGTGCGGCGGCGGCGACATCAACACCGCCTCGCCGTACCGGGTGGCGAAGGCCTGCACCACTTCGTCGGGCTTGGCACCCCCCTGGATGAGGGCCACGACGTCGTGGTGCATCGCCGGCGACACGGTGCAGGAGAAATCCGTGGTGCGGCAGGTGTAGACGTCGAGGGTGCAGCCGCAGCGGCAACGGAGTTTGCGTTCGACGCCAATCACCACGGGATCGTTGTCCATCGGGTCGACCGGTGCCACGGCCTCGACGGGTCCGACCGCCGCGCCGGTGATGTCACCGGTCTCGAGCGTGTCGGCGGCCCCGCGCCTCGCCGGCTTCGGCTTGACCTGCGCCGTATCCTGGCCGGCGCGATGCATCATCACCATGCCGCCGACGGAACACCCCAGGCGCTCGATGAACCTGCGACGGCTGATCACGACGGCGTTCCTCCGGCCAGCGGCACGGCATACCCCGCCTGTGGCACGGAGCGCTTCCGCATGGCCCTGATCTGCGGGCCGCCGGGCCACATGGTGATCAGCCCGCCAGTGGTGAGGATCAGCGCGCCAATCCAGAACCACGACACCAGCGGATTGATCATCACGGTAAACCGGGCTCGTTCAGTGCCGTCCGGCGAGCCGGCGTAGACCACGTAGAGGTCCTCGCGCAGGTCGCTGTGGATGCCGACCACGGTCGACGGCTCGAAGGTGGGGTTGCCGAACGAATCCATGTATTGCCGCTTCTCGGAGACGATCGTGCCGATATGCTTGCCGTCACGCTTGACGTCGAGCGTCGCGGCCGAGACAGCACGATTCATCCGCTGGTATTGCGACACGCCGAAGTGGGTCAGCGTGTAGGTGTCGCCGAACGGGGACTGGATGGTCGCCGAGGCCCCGGGCTCGAGATCGATCTCCTTCTTCACCTTGAAGGCGAGGCCGGTGAACGCGACGAAGTAGCTCACGATGCCGACATGCACGATGTAGCCGCCGTATCGCCGGCGGTTGCGGGAGATCAGGTGCGCCAACGCAACGGCGAAGCCTTCGTCGTGGAGCGAGACGCGGGCGCGGATGCCGCGATAGAACTCCTGCGCCACGGTGCCCAGCACGAAGGCTCCCAGCACCAGCGCCATGAGCGCGTAGAAGTCGTGCAGCCCGCCGAGAACGAGAATTACGGCCGCGACAAGCCCGGTAGCCACCGGCACGATGAACTGGCGGCGCAGGTTGGCGATCGACGCCTTGCGCCAGGCGATCAGCGGGCCGATCCCGGTGAGCAGCAGCAGGAAGAGTCCCAGCGGAATGTTGACCCGGTTGAAGAACGCCGGGCCGACGCTGATCCTGGTGCCGCGGACCGCCTCCGACACGATCGGAAAGGTGGTACCCCAGAGTACCGAGAAGGCGATGCCGACCAGCGCCAGGTTGTTGAACAGGAACGCCGACTCGCGGCTCACCAGCGACTCCAGTTGCACATCGGCCTCGAGCACCGGCCACCGGGTATAGAGCAGCGTGATCGACAGCACCGCCGCGACCAGGAGCAGGGCAAGGAAGAAGTAGCCGATGCTCGACTCGGTGAACGAGTGCACCGACGAGATGGCGCCGGAGCGGGTGATGAACGTGCCGAAGATCGACAGCAGGAACGTTGCCACGATCAGGGTGACATTCCAGCGCTTGAGCATGCCGCGCTTTTCCTGGATCATCACCGAGTGGAGGAACGCGGTGAGCATCAGCCAGGAAAGGAGCGGAGCGTTCTCGACGGGATCCCAGGCCCACACGCCGCCCCAGCCCAGCTCGACATAGGCCCACCACATGCCGATGGTGATCCCGATGGAGAGGAACAGCCACGACGCCAGCGCCCACTTCCGCATGGCAATGATCCAACCAGCGTCGAGCCGGCGCGCCAGGAGCGCGGCGATCGCGAACGCGAACGGAATGGTGATGCTGATGTAGCCGAGATAGAGCATCGGCGGGTGCATCACCATGCCGGGATTCTGCAATTGCGGATTGAGTCCGCGGCCGTCGGGCGGCGTGAACGACAGCCGCTCGAATGGATTGCCGCCGCCGAAGAGCATCACCGACACGAAGAAGGCCCCGACCGCGCTGGTGACGCCGGCCACATACGGAAGCAGATACCGGTAGCGCGACGAGGTGAGCGCCTGCGCCAGCGACCCGAAGATCGACAGGATCAGCGCCCAGAACAGCATCGAACCCTTCTGCCCTGCCCAGAACGCCGAGATCAGGTAATAGCCAGGCAGGTTCCGCGACGTGTACGACGCCACGTATTCGATGTTGAAGTCGTGGCTGACGATGCCCTTCCACAGGGCGATCGCCGCGACCACCAGTGCCGCGGTGATGGCATAGGTACAACGGGTGACGGCGACGGCGAGCGCGGGACGGCGGCGCCAGTCGGCAAAGAAGGCGACGCCCGCGCACCAGCATCCGAGCAGCAACGCCGCCCAGAGCGCGAAATTGCCGAGGAGCGTCATGGAGTCAGGTCTTGCGGGGCTGGTTCCACACGGCTTCGTAGCGCGAACCGCACTTGGCGATCACGTCGGTGGCGTGAAATACGCCGTCGCGCTCGAGCTTTCCTTCCACCACCACGTCGATGTCGTTGGCATCGGTGAACGTGTCGGGGACCAGACCAACATAGGTCACCGGGAAACCCTCGTGTCCGTCGCTGATCTTGAAGTCGACGCGTTCGTGGGCGGCGTCGCGCCGGATCGATCCGGGCACCACCTTGGCGCTGACCTTGAGGCCGACATCGTGGAAATGGGGATCCTGGTCGGTCCGGGCGATCAACTGCGTGGGCGTCATGAAATAGGTGCCGGTCTGCTTGATTCCTTCGACGATCATCAGCGACACACTGCCGACGATGACGATGGCGCCCAACGCGAATTTGGTGCTCGGTTTCATGGCTGTTCCAATATATATCGGCCCCGGCACGAATCAGCCGCGAGCCCAGGCTTCGGCCGCGCGGACCGCCCGGTGCCATTCCGCCCGGCGGGCAGCCCTCCAGGTCGCCGGAAGTCGCGGCTCGAAACGCGCTGCCCCGGTCAGGACCGCGGCCGGCGGTAATCCGCTACCGATTCCGACGGCGGCGAGACGGCCGGCCCCGTAGGCGGTGAGCTCGACGCTGGCCGGACGCTCGATGGGCACGCCAGCCAGGTCGGCCTGGAACTGCATCAGCCAGTCGTTCGTGGTCACACCGCCATCGACCCGGAGTACCGTAGCGCCACCCATGGCGTCGATCACGTCGCAGGCGCTGTGTGCGATCGATTCCAGCGCCGCGCGTACCAGATGGGCGCGTGAAGTGCCGCGCGTGAGTCCGACGATGGTGCCGCGCGCCGACGCGTTCCAGTACGGCGCGCCAAGCCCGGTGAACGCCGGTACCATGACGACGCCACCGGTGTCGGCGACGCTGGCGGCGATCGCGCTGGTACTCGCCGCGTCGGGAACGATGCCGAGCCCGTCGCGCAGCCACTGTACCGCCGCGCCGGCAATGAACACGCTTCCCTCCAGCGCCCATGCCAGCCCGCCGTCGGCCGCGGCCGCGATGGTGGCAAGAATCCCCGGCGCCGGCTCGGGATTCGAACGGTCGCCGGCAAAGCGGAGCAGAAACGCGCCGGTGCCGAAGGTGATCTTGGCCTCGCCCGGCGAGACACACCCGTGCCCGAAGAGCGCCGCCTGCTGGTCGCCGGCAATTCCCGCGATGGGAAGTTCGCGCCCGAACCATTCGGCGGCGCAGACGCCGACCACGCCGGCGCTCGGCACCACGCGAGGGAGAATCCGGCGCGGAATGCCGAACAGTTCGAGAAGCTCCGGTTGCCATTCGCCATCGACGAGGCCCGCCAGCATGGTGCGGGAGGCGTTGGTGCGATCGGTCACGAAGGCCCGGCCCGCAGTGAGCCGGGCCACGAGCCATGCGTCGACCGTCCCGGCGCAGAGCTCGCCGGCCTCGGCACGGGCGCGGAGATCGGGATCGTGAAGCAGCCATTCGAGCTTCGTCGCGGTGAAGTAGGGATCGATGACGAGACCGGTCAGCCGGCGGACGGCCGGCTCGTGGCCGTCGGCTCGCAACGCGTCGCAGCGCGCCGTGGTGCGGCGATCCTGCCAGACGACGGCGCGATGGAGCGGGGCCAGCGTGGCGCGATCCCAGATCACCACGGTTTCGCGCTGATTGGTGATGCCGAGGGCGTCGACGGCGATTCCCGCCGCGGCAACCGCGTCGCGCCCGGCATCGACCGCGGTCTGCAGCAAGGCCATGGCGTCATGCTCGACCTCGCCCGGCGCCGGATAGATCTGCGGAACTTCCCGGTAGCCGCGGCCCAGCACGTCGCCCTCTGATCCGAAGACGATCGCCGTCGAACCGGTGGTGCCTTGATCCAGAGCGAGTATGGTCGGCATGTGAAGAAGGTAGGGGTGAGGAGTGAGTAGTGAGGAGTGAGAAGCGACAAGGTCGCGGGTCGGGGGGCAAGGTGGGCGGCTGCCGATCTCTTATCTTTCAGCATGGCATTTTCGACCCTCCTGTTCGAGC
Source organism: Gemmatimonadales bacterium (assembly GCA_050732975.1). Classification (GTDB taxonomy): domain Bacteria; phylum Gemmatimonadota; class Gemmatimonadetes; order Gemmatimonadales; family GWC2-71-9; genus Palsa-1233. Next base: position 5,523 of record JBOHRZ010000004.1, on the reverse strand, counting down.
GTGAAGCCGACGGTATCGGCGTCGTCACGTTCAACCGTCCCGACAAGCTGAACGCGCTCAATTCGACCGTGGTACTCGAGCTCGGCACGCTGGTTCGCGAGGTCGCGGCCGACGACGAGGTGCGCGGGCTGATCATCACCGGCGCCGGGACCAAGGCGTTCGTGGCGGGTGCCGACATCGGCGAGCTGGCGGACCTCGACCGCGAGCACGCGATCGAATTCGCCAAGCGCGGCACGCGAGTACTGCGCGAGATCGAGCAACTCGGCAAGCCGGTAATCGCCGCCGTCAACGGGTTCGCGCTGGGCGGCGGATGCGAGCTGGCGATGGCGTGTCACATCCGGCTCGCCGCTCCCACAGCGCGATTCGGGCAGCCCGAGGTGAAGCTGGGGGTGATCCCCGGATTCGGCGGTACGGTGCGGTTGCCGCGCCTGGTGGGCCGCGGTCGCGCCCTCGAACTGATTCTTGGCGGCGATCCGATCGATGCCGAGGAAGCGTGCCGCATCGGCCTGATTAACCGGATCGTGCCGGCGGATGCGCTGCTCGACGCCGCGCGGACGCTGTTGCGCGCCATCCTGGCCCGCGGTCCGGTGGCGATCCGCCTGGCGATGCACTCGGTCGACGAGGGGCTCGATGCTACGGTCGACCAGGCGCTCTCGCGCGAAGCGGCGCTGTTCGGCGACGCCTGCGCCAGCGCCGACAAGGACGAGGGAACCCGCGCCTTTCTCGAGAAGCGCCCGCCGGTGTTCCGGGGACGCTGACACGATGCGCGCTCTGGCGCTGACGGTCCGCAGCTTTCGCAACCTGGCCGAAGCGACCATGGCGATTCCTCCGGAAGGCGTGGCGGTGATCGGTCCGAACGGGCACGGCAAGACGAACCTGCTGGAAGCGTTGGCGTATCCGGTGCTGTTCCGGTCGATCCGCGGCGCGCCCGATCGGGAAATCGGCGCGTTCGGCGGGCCGGGATTCCATGTCGAGCTCGACGCCGACGGTGCGGCACTGGCCGCGACCTGGTTCGCGCCGGTTGCGCGCAAGCGGATCGTGGTCAATGGTGAGGAGCGCGGCACCATCGCGGGCGCGATCGGCCACTGGCTGGCGGTGGGTTTTTTCCCGGCCGATCTGGCGCTGGTCCGGGGCGGCGCAGCCGAGCGGCGACGGTGGATCGACCGGATGCTGTCGTTGGCGGACCGCGTCTATCTTGAAGCCCTGCTGCGCTACCGTGCGGCCGTGGCGCAGCGCAATGCGGCGCTGCGGAGCCAGGATGTCGGCGCGGCCGGCGCGTTCGACGCCGCGCTCGCAGCCCATGGCGCGGTGATCGCGACGCGACGGCGGGCGTGGCTGGCACGAAGCGCGGAGCGCTGGCAGGACGAGCTCGGCGCATTGGGAGAACAGGCACCGGTGATGTTGCGATACCGCGGCGACGACGCCCTCACCGAGCCGTCGGCGTGGGACGAACGGCTGAGCGCGTCGCGGGGACGCGATCTTGCCCGCGGGCAGACGCACATCGGTCCGCACCGCGACGACCTGTTGCTCGGTCTGGGTGGTCATGCGCTGCGGCATTACGGCTCGACCGGACAGCAGCGTTCGGCGGCGATCGCGTTGCGGCTGCTGGAATTGGAGACGCTGGCCGAGGCGCGGGGCGTGCGGCCGGCACTGCTGGTGGATGACGTGTTCGCCGAACTGGATCACGACCGGCAACGGCGCCTGGCGCTGCGGCTGGTGGCGCGTCCCGGGCAGCGCATCGTCACGGCGCCGCGGGCCGACGAAATTCCCCGCGAACTGGAACTGCCGGTGTGGAGCATGCACGGCGGTGAGATCCGGCACGGCGCCGCGGTCGCGGCATGAACGGACCTCGACGCCCGACGCCGCTGGCCGAAGCGCTGGACAGCTGGATCCGTCGCAGCGGCATGGTGAAGCGGCTCGATCTGGCCGGAGCGGTGGCGGCGTGGCCCGAGGTGGTCGGCCCGCAGATCGCCGCGGTGACCAGGGCGCTGTCGGTGACGCCCGACGGGGTGCTGATGGTCCGGGCGGCGACGCACGCATGGGCCGTTGAACTGGGTCTGATGACGCCGCGGATCCTGGCGCGCCTCAACGGCGACCGCAAAGGCCGCGTCAGGCAGGTTCGCTGGACAGTGGGACCGATTGATGAGCCCTGAAACGCCCTACTCGCGAGGACGCATGGCGAAGGACATGGAAGTGAAGCAGGAAGAATACGGCGCCCAGAACATCACCGTGCTCAAGGGACTGGAGGCGGTGCGCCGGCGCCCGGCGATGTACATCGGTTCCACCGGCGAGAACGGTCTGCATCATCTCGTGTATGAGGTGGTCGACAATTCGATCGACGAGGCGCTTGCCGGCTTCGCCGACCGGATCGACGTCACGCTGCACAAGGACAATTCGGTTACCGTCGTCGATAACGGGCGGGGCATCCCTGTCGATATCCATCCCACGGAAAAGATCCCGGGCGTCGAGCTGGCGCTCACGGTGCTGCACGCCGGCGGCAAGTTCGACCGCAACTCGTACAAGGTGTCGGGCGGGTTGCACGGTGTCGGTGTTTCGGTGGTCAATGCGCTGTCGGAAACGCTGACGGTCACCGTTGACCGGGGCGGGGCGCGGCACCAGATGTCGTTCGTCCGCGGCCATACCACGCAGAAGCTCACCGTGATCGGCATTGCGGCGGGTACCGGCACCACGGTGACGTTCAGGCCCGATCCCCAGATCTTTTCGGTCACGGAGTTCTCCTGGGGGACTCTGGCCGACCGGCTGCGTCAGCTGGCGTTTCTCAACGGCGGGCTGCGCATCACGCTCACCGATGAGCGCGGCGCCGAGCCGAAGACGGAGGTGTTCCACTACAAGGGCGGGCTGGTCGAGTTCGTGGCGTGGCTCAATCGCAACAAGACGGCGCTGCACCCGAAGCCGATCCATTTCACCGCGTCGCGCGACGATGTCGAGGTTGACGTCGCAATGCAGTACGAGGACGGCTACAACGAAAACACGTTCTCCTTCGTCAACAACATCAACACTCACGAAGGCGGCACCCACCTGACCGGCTTCCGGGCGGCGCTGACGCGGACCATCAACGAGGTCGCCCGCAAGAGCGCGCTCAAGAAGGAAGACTTCACGCTGAGCGGCGATGACGTGCGCGAGGGGCTGACCTGCGTGATTCACGTCAAGCTCCGCGAGCCGCAGTTCGAGGGCCAGACCAAGACCAAGCTTGGCAACAGCGAGGTCGAGGGCATCGTGCGCACCGTGATCAACGAACACCTCGGCAACTTCCTGGGCGAGAATCCATCGGTCGCGCGTGCCATCATCGACAAGGCGGTCAGCGCCGCGCGGGCGCGCGAGGCGGCCCGCAAGGCACGCGACCTGGTCCGCAAGAAGTCGGGTCTCGAGAACGCGGTGCTCCCCGGCAAGCTGGCCGACTGCTCGCTCGACGATCCCAGCCTCTGCGAACTGTACCTGGTCGAAGGTGACTCGGCCGGCGGCTCGGCCAAGCAGGGCCGCGACCGGTCGTTCCAGGCGATCCTGCCGCTGCGCGGCAAGATTCTCAACGTCGAGCGGGCCCGGATCGACAGGATTCTCGGCAATGAGGAGATCCGCGCCATCATCACGGCGATCGGGTCCGGAGTGCGGGAGGATTTCAACCTCGCCGACGCGCGGTATCACAAGGTGATCCTGATGACCGACGCCGACGTCGACGGCGCGCATATCCGGACGCTGTTGCTGACGTTCTTCTTCCGGCAGATGCCGGAACTGATCGAAGCCGGGTACATCTACATCGCCCAGCCGCCGCTGTATCGCGTGGCACGCGGCAAGGAAGAGTACTACGCGTACACCGAGGAGGAGCGCGCCGAGTTCGCCAAGCGGCTGGGCGAGGGCGGCAAGGGGAATGTCTCGGTGCAGCGCTACAAGGGCCTCGGCGAGATGAATCCCGACCAGCTCTGGAAGACCACCATGGATCCGACCACGCGCACCATCCTGCGCGTCACCCTGGAAGACGCCGTCGAGGCATCGAAGCTGTTCGACGAACTGATGGGCGACGACGTCGAGCCGCGGAGGCTGTTCATCGAGGCCAACGCGAAGTTCGTCAGCGTACTGGACGTCTAGGGCAGCAAGAGGGGAGAAGGGGAAGGGGAACCGCCTGGTTGGTCAGGCCCCCCTTGGGTTTTGCCTTCTCTCCTTCCCTCTTTCTTGCGTACGACGACGACAACCTCGCGCCCGACGACGAAAATGCCTTGGACGCTCGCCAAAACCAGCAGCACACCGATCACCGCGCCCTGACCAGCGATGGCAACCTTGCAGCACGCTGATGAGTACGGCCAGCACGCGGATCATCTCGGGCTGGAGATCAAGAACAACATCGAGCACGATGACGGGGTATTCGCCGCAGTCTCGCGCCAAACGATGTCCGGCACCACGCGGGGTTGCAAGCATGCCGGCGTGCTGCCGCGGTGTTGGCTTTCGCCGTAGAGCATGGCGAGCGGATCGCGTCGTCGCCTCCATCGAAACGCTCGCCCGCGCTACTGGTTCGGCGCGCTCCGAGCGAGCGCGAAGCGAACAAGGTTTTCAACACCGTCAGTGTCCGTCGCGGTACCCCAAGCATGATGCACGTCGGCGGCCTTCAGCGTGACAGAGTCCGGCAGCCGGACGCGCCTCGTATTACGCCCAAGTGAATCAAGAACAACCCACAAACGGAAGGGGCCCTCCGAGGAGGTTTCGAGCCAGGTTGTTCGGTCCGCACCAACGAAAACTCTTGCAATTGGTGGGTAATACTTCGGGATAGTGACGGACGACTGGAACATGCCGGCAAGCGTCGGTGGCAGGCTCCTAATGGTCGCCGCAGAAATGCTGTCTGCGACATGGCGAGACACTCGCTGCAACTGGACCTCGAATCGACGTGCAAAGACCGTGTCGCCGTTGCTTCGGATCGATGTCACCGCGTACGCTGCCCCGGGCAACTCGAACTCTATTAATGTGATCCGAGATGCGTCCGCGGCAGGAGCGACAAGTGCGTCAGCGCAGAGCGGCACCGCTACTGCACTGCCGTTGCGGCCCAGGACAACACACTGCGGCCTTGGCGGCGTTCTCGCCAGCACACGGTACAATTCGCCATTTCTGGCCGTCAGCGCGTATACGTGACCACCGTGCCCCATGGCGATCAATCCGGGACTGCGTGCCGACGCTGCGGCATCGGTTGCGTCCACTAGCAGCGTGTCGCCAGCGGCGACCGCGACAACATACGGATGAAAGAATTCGATCCGTGCCGCGCCACGCACAGTTGTCGGAGCGGGGAAGGTTCCGATCACGCGCGGATTTGACCCGATGAGTGTAACGCGCGAAGTCTGGTTATCGCTCGCCCAGAAGCCGCCACGGTTCGCCCCGATACGAGCGAGGTTCAGGAACTCACCAGGTCCGGCGCCGTGACGGCCGACCATACCGAGGTGGCGGCCATCCAGACCCAAAAACATGATCGTTCCATCCGCCGGCAGCCCGACGGCAAGCCGGCCGGCCGGATCTATTGCCAGG
>JBOHRZ010000003.1:0-24260 GCA_050732975.1 Gemmatimonadales bacterium | reverse complement strand
TCCCGACATGGTGTACGCCATTTCGTAGAGCACGGCAGCGTCGGCGTGGCGACCCGCCGAGTCGGCGAGGTACGCTGTCATCATCACATCGGCGAAACCCTGCGCCGCGGCGGCACCGGCGCGAGTGATACAAAGAAGCAGGAGAATGCCGGCTGCTCGCATGTCTGTCCTCTGGCGGTGGTCGTCCGGAAGATAGGTGCGACGATCTCTCGCGACGGATGAATCACGTTCCACCCCCGCGCGTCTTGCGCCCCCTGCTCCCCCTGCGCCCCGTGCGCTGCGGTCCGAACAACTCGGTGGCGAGGAGTTCGACCAGCCACGCCTCGAATCGAATCGGCGCCCAGCCGCACTCGACCACGAAGAGCCGATAGACGTCCGGGCCGCTCAGCGCCCAGAAGCGATCGGCGGCGTCCGCCGGGTCGAGCCCTGGCCGGAGCGCTCCCGACGCGATCCACTCGTCAAGCACCGGCGCTTCGCGCTCGCGGCGCCGCCGCTCGCCCTGCCGCCAGAGCGCCGCGAGATCGGGCTCGGCGTCGCCCGCCATGCGCACCGCCTGCAGGATGTCGGCGCCCCGCTGGTAGAAACGGGTCGTGAACGCGATCCGCGCCGCGAGCTGGCGGCGCGGATCGTCGCGCGCCGCAGCGATGTCGCGCGCCAGCCGGCCGGCGTCCGCTTCCACCGACATCTCGTCCAATAGCGCGAACAGCACCCCGCGCTTCGAGCCGAAGACCGCGTAGAAGGTCGGCACCGCCGTGCCCGCACGGCGAGCGATCGCGGCGATAGTGGTCGCCGCGTAGCCGCGGTGGGTGAACAGCCACCGGGCGGCGACGATCATCTTCGCCCGGGTGACCGCCGCGGCCGCGTCCCGCCGCGGCGAGCGATAGCCCCGCTTGCGTCGCTGCGTCATGATTTATTATAGTGACACTATACCCAATTGTGGAGGTGCCTGATGTATGCCAGAATCACCTTGATGCTCTTCGTCGCACTGCTCGGCATCGACCTTGGCGCCGGCGTGTACGAGATGCGCGTCGTGCTGCCGCAGGTCGTCAGCCGGGTCGAGGCCGGCCAGCCGGGCATGATGGTCGCCGACGCCGGTAAGCGATTCTGGATCGTGGTCACGCCCGCCCTGGCGCTGGTGACGATTCTGGCGCTGATCGGCACCTGGTCGGCGCCCGAGTCGCAGCGCGCCTGGCGCCTGCTGGCAACCGTGGGCCAACTGGTGATACTGGGTTCGACTTTTCTGTACTTCATCCCGACCATCCGTCAGATCGTCGTTCCATCGATGACACCGTATCCGGCTGACGTGGCGCGGGTAAAGATTCATCAATGGATGGCACTCAACACGTGGCGGGCGCTGGCGACAGCGGGAACACTGGCAGCCGGGCTGATAGCGATGGCGCTGACGGGATGAGAGACGAAGAGCAGGTGGACCTTTGTGTCATCCCGAAGAAGCGAAGCGACTGAGGGATCTCAAGGCCAGCCTCGCGCGAAGCGGTGCTCGAGATCCCTCGCTCCGCTCGGGATGACAACATGCGGCTCCTTCTCTCCTTCTCTCCTTCTCTCCTTATTTTCTGTCATGGACGCCGACCTCCTCGTCACCAATATCCGTCAGCTCGCCACGCCGACCGGGACGGGCGCCTCCCGCGGTCATGCCATGGACGCCGTCGACGTGCTGTACAACATGGCCATGGTGGTGGCCGGGGAGCGGATCGTCTGGATGGGGCCGCAGACCGACGTGGCCGCGCTCCCCGGCAGCGCCACGATCGAGATCGACGCCCACGGTCACGCGGTGATCCCGGCGCTGGTCGATCCGCACACCCACGGGATCTGGCGCGGCGACCGGCTGGAGGACTTCGACGCGCGGAGCCGGGGCGCCAGTTATCAGGAAATCCTCTCCAGGGGCGGCGGAATCTGGAACACCATCCGCGCCACCATGGACGCCCCCGGCCGCAGCGACGAACAATGGCTCGCGACATTGGCTGAGGAGCGGATCAGACACCTGATCCGGAGTGGTGCTGCCACCATCGAAATGAAGAGCGGCTACGGTTTCATCAAGGAAGGCGAGATCCGCTCGCTGGAGGCGATCCGGATCGTCGCCGAACAATCGCTCGCGACCATCATCCCGACGCTGCTGATTCATGTCCCGCCGATCGATCCCGGTGACCGTGACGATTACCTCGTCATGGTCACCGACGACCTGATTCCCGAAGTCGCCAAGCGGAAGTTGGCGGAAGCGGTCGACGTGTTCATCGAGGAGGACGCGTTCAGCGCCGATGAGGCGGTGCGCATCTTCACCGCGGCGCGCAACGCCGGCCTCCGCGTCAAGGCACACGCCGACCAGTTCGCCGTGATCGGCGGCGTCGAAGCCGCGCTGGAGTTCAACGCACTCTCGGTCGATCATCTCGAAGCCACCATGGACGACGACGAGATCGCCGCGATCGCCGCGAGCGATACGGTGGCCGTGCTGCTTCCGGGCGCGTCGCTCCATCTCGGCATGCCATCCGCGCCGGGACGCGACCTGATCGACGCCGGGGCGGCGGTCGCCGTCGGCACCGACCTCAACCCCGGATCGTCACCGCTCTTCTCGACCCAGCTCGCCATGGCGCTCGCGGTGCGGATGAACGACCTCACCGTCTCCGAGGCGCTCACCGCGGCGACCGCCAATGCCGCGGCGGCGCTGGGACTCACCGACCGCGGCCGGCTCCGGGTCGGGCAACGCGCCGACTTCATCGTCACCGAGTACGCCGACTGGCGCGACGCCGTCTACCAGATGGGCGCCAATCCGGTGCAGGAACTCTTCATCGGCGGCAGGGAGACGGAGTTCCCGTGAGCAACGACCCGCTGCTCGATCCGGTCTACGTCGGAACGACGCTGACGCTCGCCGACGTGATGCGCGTCGCCAACGACGGCGCGCCGGTGGAGCTCGCCGAAGACGCACGTGATCGCATTCTCCGGAGCCGCCATTACATCGAGCGCGTGGTGGCCGAAGGCCGCACCGTGTACGGTGTCACCACCGGATTCGGCAAGCTCTCCAACGTGCGAATCGACCCGGCCGACGTGCAGCAGCTGCAGCGCAACCTGGTCCGCTCGCATGCGATGGGCGTGGGCGAGCATCTGGCGCAGGAAACGGTGCGCGGCATGTTGCTGTTGCGGGCGCAGAGTCTGGCGCGCGGCTACAGCGGCATCCGGCTCGAAGTGATCCAGCTCCTGATCGATATGCTCAATCACGGCATCCACCCGGTGATCCCGTCGAAGGGTTCGGTAGGTGCGAGCGGCGATCTGGCGCCGCTGGCACATATGGCGCTGGCGCTGATCGGCGAAGGACACGTCGAAGTCGGCGACGCGATGCTCCCCGCACTTGGCGCATTGCAGGAAGTGGCGCTCAAACCCGTCGTGCTGGAGGCGAAGGAAGGACTGGCGCTGATCAACGGCACCCAGACGATGACGGCAATCGGCGCGCTCGCGGTGCAGGACGCGCTGGAGCTGGTCACCGCTGCCGACATCGCCGCCGCGATGTCGCTCGAAGCGCTCAAGGGAACGCGAAGAGCGTTCGATCCGCGGGTGACGCAGGTGCGCGACCATCCCGGCGCGGCTCAATCGGCCGCCAACGTGCTGGCGATCTCGGCGAATTCGCCGATCCACGCGTCGCACGCCGACTGCGACAAAGTGCAGGATGCCTATTCACTCCGCTGCGTGCCGCAGGTGCATGGCGCCTCACGCGACGCGTTGCGCCACGCGGCCGAGGTGCTGACACGCGAGATCAACGCGGTGACCGACAATCCGCTGGTCTTTGCCGACGACGACGAAGTGATTTCCGCCGGCAACTTCCACGGGCAGCCGGTGGCGCTGGTGATGGACTACGCCAAGGTAGCAATCGCCGAACTGGCCGACATCTCCGAACGGCGCGTCGAGCACATGATGGATCCAGCGGTGTCGGGATTGCCGGCGTTCCTGGCGAAACAGGGCGGCTTGCACTCGGGGCTGATGATCTCGCAGTACACTGCCGCGTCGCTGGTGAGCGAGAACAAGGTGCTGGCGCATCCCGCCAGCGTCGACTCGATCCCCACCAGCGCCAACCAGGAAGATCACGTCTCGATGGGAACGATCGCCGCGCGCCAGTGCGCCGAGATATTGGAGAACGCGCGCTGGGTAATCGCGATCGAAGTGCTGAATGCCACGCAGGCGCTGGAGTTCCATGCGCCCCTGCAGCCGGGGCCGGGCGTCACGGCCGCGGCGAAGGTAGTGCGTGAGGTGGTCCCGCCGCTCGATAACGATCGAATCATGACGGGAGATCTGGCGGCGGTGCGGGATCTGATTGTGTCGCGGAGCCTGCGGGATGCGGTGGAAGGCGCCGTAGGGGCGTTGTTCTAAGGAGAGAAGGAGAGAAGCAGAGAACGGCTTCGTGCAATTGTCATCCTGAGCGAAGCGGCAGCGTAGCTGCCGCGCAGTCGAAGGACCTGCTGTTCGGCTCTGCCCTACGCACTCCCCGCCAGCGAATAGTCGAACCGATACGAATGCTTGCCCTCGGGCGCGATGTCGATCTCCATCGTCCCGCTGAGGCCGGCAAGTTCTTCGGTGCCCGAATCCGACACTACACTGACGGTGAGCCCGCCCTGGCCGCGGGTCATGATCCCCGAATGCTGCAGCACGAAGGTTCCGCGCCGGCCGCTGACGCTGCCCTGCACCTGTTCCATCGCGACGTAACCCGCCGATCCGCTGCTGCCGGAGCTGAATGCCAGCATCTGCCCCTTGCTGGTGGCTTCGATGTCGCCGTGATACGTCTTGTCGAGGGTCATCCGCGCCAGCGGCGAATCACCTGACGGGGCTTGCGGCGTCATCTTGACATCGAACGGACCGGCTGCGTGCATGGTCGCTCCTCGGGTGGCTGCCGAAAGGTATCCCGGCTCGGCACCCATGGCGGTAGTTGGCCGTGCTGCACGCGCCGGTTTGAACGCGGATAACGACGGATCGAGCGGATCAAAGCGGATAAGGCTGCTGGTACCGACCATCCCGGCTCGGCGACGTTTCGCGGCACGAGGGAGGCTTCGTCGTGCGAGGAGCCCACCACAAGCTCTATCCGCCCGATCCGCTTCATCCGCTGTTATCCGTGTTCAAACCGGCGCGCGGGTCGCCGTCGCCGGATAGAATGGGCGCCGAGCCCCGCGTCTGGCACGACGCCGCGCCGCGGCATACTATATGGAGGCCCGCACAGCCCGGACGTCGTTCGAGGGCAAGGAGTCGGCGGAATGAAACAGCAGACGAAACTCTCGTTCGTGATAATCATTGCGGCCGCGATCGTGCTGTGGTTGCTGCTCGGGACCTATACCCGGCGTGGACCATTGAATCGCCCAACGCGTCCAGCCGACAGTCTCTCAAGGCTGATCGATTCGGCGAGCGCCCGATCAAAGACCTCGCACTAGAAGCTGTCACCGACGCGGGTGGCGCGGGGCGGCCTCACTTTCAGTGGTGCGTCGCCGCCGTAGCGCCGAACGAGACGGTGAGGCTGGTGCCGACGATGGCAAAGGTCGGCGACGCGCCGTTTACGGCGTTCCCGGCGAACTGGGCCAGATTGCAATTCGCGAGGCCGGCCGCGGTGAGGATGGTGTATGTCGCAGTGGGGTCAAAACCGTCGCCGCCCGTGAATGCGAAGGTTACCGGACCCGCGCTGACCGACAGGTTCCCCGACACCGCGACGCAGGTGAGGTACTTGCCGAGACTGGTCGCGATGCACCCGCCCGAAAGGTCGAGTTCGCCGATGGTCAGCGTGGACTGGTTGGAGTAGCTGACGTCGAGCGTGCCGTTGCCCTGGAGCCGGATGGTCGCCGAGCCTCCGGTGGCCATGTCTTCGAACGCGACCGTTCCGCCGCCGCCACCCAGGAAGCCACCCGCGGCGATCAACTGGGCATTTGCCGCACTCGACGTGCCGCCGAAAGAGGTCTTGCCGCCCCAAGCGCCGGGAACCACCGCTCCCAGGTTGATGCACGTGGCGGTCCCGGCGGTGGGGGCGTTCACCGCGTCGGTCGGCCCGCCGTCCACGATGGGATAGACGGTGAATTCCGTGGCGCCGCCGGGAGCGTCCGCCACTGTTCCGGGGAGGTTCCAGAAGATGCCGCTGCCCGCGTTCGGGCTGTACAGCGTCGTCCTGTCCTTGAGGCTGACCGAAAAGATCGTGTGCCCGTACACCGAGGGAAGAAATTGTCCCTTCACCGGCTCCGTTGCCGGTACCGCGCTGCCGTAGTTGACGAACGTCCCGTTGGCGGCGGTCGGCGACCCGGTGATGGCTGAAAATGACGTGTGGCCTCCGCCCTGGTCACTCGCGTCGGCGCCGTAGTTGATGAAGAGGCCGTTCCCCGCCGACGCGCCTTCGTTCACGGGAAGCGGCGCCGGGATGTAGTTGTTGTTGAAGCTGGTGACGCCGCCGTTACCGGCCGCGACCGGCGCGGCATAGTTCTGGTACTTGCCTTTGCCGGCGGTCGACGTGCCGTTGAACGCGACGTCACCGCCGTTCCCGCCCGCGATGGTCGCGCCGAAGTTGTAGTACAGGCCCTGAGCACCGGTCGCCGAGTCGTAGAACTCCGTGTTGCCGCCGTCGCCCTTGTCGACCGTCCCGCCGATGTTCGTGAAGACAGCGTTCGCCGCGGTCGCCGTATCACGGAACACCGCGTTGCCGAAGGTGTCGCCATCGGTTCCCGTTGTGCCGTAGATGGTGAATCGCGCCGTGCTCGCCGATGAGCTGTTGTTGAAACTGACCTCGCCGCCGACGAGGAGCTTGGCACCTTTGGCGATGGTCTGCGAGCCGGTGCGGATCACGAACAAAGCCGAACCCGCGGTCGAGGTATCGTTGAAGCAGATCGCGCCGCCGCCCTTCGCCAACGGCGTCGACGGGCCGACGGAGTAGGCGACGCTGTCTCCTCCGGCGTTCGCCGCGTTGTTGAATGTCAGTTGCGCGGTGGTGTAGCTGTCGGAGGATGCGGTCACGATGAAGTGCTGGATGTTGGTCGAATCGTTGTTCACCCCCGTACCCGTGATGGCCAGCGTCGGAAGGGCCGGGGAAGTTGCCGTGAACGTGAAGGTGTAGGACGGTGCGCCGGCGGTGAAGGCGAGGTTGCCCACCGACGGGCCGCTCGGATCCGAGAAGACGATCGCGGTCTGCGACGACGCGCCGAAGCTCGCTGACCCGGTCGGGACCGATCCGCCGCTCCAGTTCGCGGCGGTATTCCAATCGCCGCTGGCCGGCTGCGCCGCCCAGGTGGAGTCTACCGCGGCGTCTGATGTCGTCTGCTTCTGTGGCTCTGTCGCCTTCGCCTTCACAATCGGTTGCTCCAACATGCTCTCCACCTCGTGATTTGAGGACCTGACCGGGGAAGCGGGCGTTCGAAGATACGACCACTCGGCTGTTTCGGGTGCCTTCCGGCTCGGCGCCCATCGAGGCCGGCGAGGCGTCACGGCCTGGCGCCGCACTCCCGCTTGACGCGCGCGATCATCTCGCCGGGGCGGCCGAGCGATTCGGCGGTGAGCAGATCGGGGCCGGCCACATGAAACCATTCCGTCTGCGCCGGCCCGTTCGCATTGCGCAGGAGACCGGTCTGCCGAACCAGATCGAGCGCGATGGTCGTCAGCGTACTGTCACCCGGCAGACCGTTGCGCGTCTCGGAATAGTCGTAGGCGTTGCCGTGGGCGTCGAAACGGACCATCACTCCGCGGGCGCCATGCTGCCGCGATGCACTGAACAGCAGGAGCAACGCCCGGTGCCCCGCCGGCAGATCAGGAATCGTCATGTTCTGCGCGCACCGTGATTCGCCGTCGACCGCCGGCACCAGCGCGCGGAACGAATCGACGCTGATGGCGCGCTCGACGAACGGAGCGCGTCCCGGGGTCATGACGACGGGTGGTGGTGGCGGCTTGGTCACCGCAACCGGTCGCTCGACCGGCGGAGCGCTTCCGGCGCTGATGGCGACGGGCGGCGTCGGAGGTGGGATAACCGCGGTCCGCAGCATGGCCGTGCGCATGCGGTATTCCCGCGACCACCCCAGCCGATCGCTCAACCGCTGCACCCTGAAGACATCGACGGTCTTTCCGGGCAGTATCACGACGTTGACGGGGTGGTCGCCGCAGTTCTGGCGGATGTTCTCGCAGCGGAGGATCGTGATGGCCGTGACGGTCATCGGCTCGGTGGTGTTGTTGTGCGCATAAAGGACGTGCACGGATGTGTCGGCTTCCGGCACGGTCCATGTCGAAAGCGGGCCGGTCCCCGAGCCGGGCGGCAGAGCGTTGCTGCCGGCGCACGCGAGCGACGCAAGCAGCGCGACTGGTGCGAAGTGCCGCAGGCAGTGAGGCATGGCGGATCACCCGGGGCGCAAGAGGAGTGAGCGCGGAGAATGTAACGCGCGACTGAGCCGCGCGCCCCGGCCTTCCGGCTCGGCACCCATCTCCTCGATGGCCGACCGCAACGCCACGTTCCGGACGCGGAAAAGGCCGGATCAAGCGGATAACAGCGGATAGAGCTTTGGGTTGGTGCTTCGCACGATGACGCTCCGCACGTGCAGCAGACATTGCCCCGCGGGGATCAGCGGTACCCCAAGCCTTATCTGCTGGTATCCGATTCATCCGTTCTTATCCGCGCCAAAGCGGGGCGTCGATGCCGGCGGGACACCGTGATGGGGGCCGAGCCGCTCGGCCGTGGCAATCGCCAGCGAGGCCGAGACGCTGGATCAGAGCGACGGAACGGTTTCCTGGCGACGGATGTAGGGCCCTATTTGCGGTACCTTTAGAAGGCCCGCTCCACAGACAGCGAGGGCAACGATGTCGATCCGGACCACCGCCCGCACCATCGCGCAGGACCTTCGCCACGGCGTTCGCCTCGCGATGCGCCGCCCGGCGTTCACCGCCATCGTCGTCGCGACGTTCGCGCTCGGCATCGGCGCCACCACGGCGATGTTCGCGGTGATCAACACGGTGCTGATCCAGCCAATGCCGTACCCGCAGGCGGGCCGGCTGGTGTTGATGATGGGTCACCGCTCTGCCGTCTCCGTCCCGGACTTTCTCGACTATCAGGCGCGCAACAACGTCTTCACGTCGCTCTCCATCTGGGGTCGAACCGACGCCGCCCTCACCGGCACCCGATCGAACGAGCAACTCGCCGCGATGGATGTGTCCACCAACTTTTTCACCACGCTCGGCCTGCCGCCCGTGGTCGGCCGTGCATTCACGCCCGACGACGAAAGCCGCTCGACACAGTACGTCATGCTGTCGCATGGGCTCTGGAGGCGGCAATTCGGGGGCGATCCGTCGGTCGTGGGTCGAACCGTGGTGATCGACGGAGTCGGCGCGCTGGTGCTGGGCGTCGTTCCCGACGGGCTCGATCCGATGCTTGCCGCCGACATCTACCGGCCGTTCGACTTCAACTCGGGTCACGCCTCGGAGCGCGCGTATCACACCCAACTCACCGTTGGCCGACTCAAGCCCGGAGTCGACCTCGGCCACGCCACCGCGGCGATGAACCTGATCACGAACCAACTGGCCGCGACCTACGCGGGGGACAAGGGCTACGCGCTGGCACTGATGCGCTACCAGGACTTCATCACCCGTGCCGCGCGATCGCAGCTCCGGTATCTGGCCATCGCGGTGGGCCTGGTGCTGTTGATCGCCTGCGGCAACATCGCCTCACTGATGCTGGCTCGCACAGCCGATCGCCACGCCGAGCTGGCGACACGGGTGGCACTGGGAGCGTCACGGCGCCGCTTGCTGCAGCACCTGATCGCGGAAGGCGTGCTATTCGCGACAATGGGCGGCGCGTTCGGATTGGTGCTGGCGATAGCACTGCTCGGCGCCTTGCGCGGCAGCGGCGCCGTCGCGCTGCCCAGGCTCGCCGAGCTTCGGGTCAGTCCGCTGATCTGGGGGTTCACCGCGGCGGTGTCGCTGCTGGCGGGTGTGGTGGTGGGAATCGTGTCGGCACTGCACGCCACGGCAGCAGCCGTTCAACCCGCGCTCAACATCGGCGGGCGCGGATCGCGGTCGCGGCGGAGCGCCCGACTCAAGTCGTCGGTGGTGGTGATGCAGATCACGGCGTCGCTGGTGCTGACATGGGGGGCTGCGGTGCTGATGCAGTCGTTCTGGAAGTTGGTGCGTGTCGATCCGGGGTTCGACCCGAACGCCATACTGGAAGCCTCGATCCAGTTGCCGCAGGCGCACTACAAGGGTCGGCAAGGTGAGGCATTCTGGGAAGACTTTCTGCGGAGAGTGAGAGCCCTGCCACACGTTGCAAGTGCGGCAGCGGCATCGCAGCTCCCGTTGATGCCCGGTGGCGACGCCAGCTATCGACTCGAGAGCGAGCCTGCCGACCCATCACGTCAGCATGAGGACGCGCAGATCGTTGTCGTGTCGGACGACTATTTCCGCGAGGTACGAATCCCGATCGTCAGAGGTGCCGCATTCGACTCTCTGGCATCGGCAGGCGACTACAGGCCGGTCATCATCAGCCAGACCGTCGCACGCAGTTCGTTCCCGTTCGAAGACCCAATCGGCAAGCATCTTGTCTTTCCGGATTTCGGCAGCTTCACCGGTGTGGTAGTGGGTGTCGCCGGCGACGTCAGGGATTTCGGCCTCGGAGTTAATCCGCCCGCGATGATCTACTTCCCCTCGCGGCGATTCTGGGGCTGGGCAATGAAACTGGTGATACGAACGGACAACGACCCGACCCTGAGCATACCATCGCTTCGCACCACCCTTGCGCGCGTCGATCCCAACCTGGTCCTCGGCTACCCGCAGCGGATGACCGACGTCGTTGGCGCCAGCGTCGCGCACGACCGGATCGACATGATCATCCTCGCGTCGTTCGGCGGCATCGCGCTGCTGCTGGCTGCGCTCGGCCTCTACGGGCTGCTCGCGTACGCCGTCAACACCCGCGCCCAGGAGCTCAGCATCCGCGCCGCACTCGGCGCGCAACACGGGCAACTCTTCGCCATGGTGGTCCGGGACGGCATGAAGCTGGTCGCGATCGGGCTCGCGTGCGGCGGCGTCACCGTGCCGCTGGCGTTCCACGTGCTGCGGAGCGGCTTCAATGTCGCCGGCGTCACCGCGACGCCGTGGATCGCCAGCGTCGTGGTCCTCGGCCTGGTCGGCTTCGGCGCCTGCATCCTGCCGGGCCTCAAGGCGACGCGGCTCGGCTCGACGTGGATCCGGGTGGAGTAGGACGCGTGCTGTTTCGTTCAACGGACTATGAATAGACCAGATCGTTATTAAGAGATATGGCCGAACTTTGAATAACGCCAGTTGCTATTCAAAGTTGATCAAGAGACCCGGCGACGCTTGAGGTCCCTCGGTCGCTTCGCTTCCTCGGGATGACACCCGGAATGCATGCACGGTGTTCCTGTTCCCGAACGCAAAACCGGGAGCGCGTTGATCAGGCTCGCTCCCGGTTCAGTCTTCGCGATGTGAGGGATTCATCGTCTGGTCATGGGCCTCCTTCCGACACCGCGGGCGGCGTCGGTGCCGGCGCTGGCTCGGGTTCCGGCGTGTTCGTGTGCCGGAACGGTCCCGGGATGTTGCGGACGCTCTCCCAGGCGCCGAGCAGTTCGGCGTCGGCGGCGAAGCGGGTGCGATTGAGGCCGTCGAGCAATCCGACGTCCATCATGCACTCGCCGATCACCGCCTCCAGGTCGGTCCGGGCGCCGACATGGTCGACGCGTCCCTGGTGCGACGTCGTCGTCTCGGCGTCAAACTGATCGACGGCCGTAGTCAGCTCGTCGAGCAGCGTTTCACCCAGCCCTGCCTGGACCAGCAGGTCCTTGTTCGACTGGGCGAAGGCGAGCATCGACTGCGCCGCGGTGAGGAAGACCCGGTTGGGACTCCTCCCCTCGGTCAGCCGGAACTGCCCCACCAGCGCGGGGTCGTCGATCGCCGCTGCCCTGGCGGTCCGGACCAGATGCTGCAACCTGGTGGCGATCGCCCGTCGTTGGACCCGGCGGCGTTCGATCGCCCCACGCTCGCGGGTGCGCCCGTCACGCTCCTGAAGCTGGAGCGCTTTGGCGCGGGTGATGGAGTCGTCGAGGCGCTGCAGGACCGCCGCGTAGCTCGCGTCGGTCGAGGTGTGCGCCCTGGAGAACTCGAGCACTCGAATCAGCATCGAGAATCTCCTGCGATTCCTGGCATTCATACAGCTACCACTCCTTCCTGACTACTGGCGCCGCCATATCGGGAGCGGTGCCGGATGATTGTGAGTACATCGCGACAGCGCCCGATCGCCGTCGTGGCGGGCACCTAACGCGAGCACTGTGCCAGAACGCCAAGGGATGCAAATGTGAATTGTTGGCGGGCGCCAACTCGATGTCGGTGTTGAAGTAGCGCAATCGCTCCGCATCGCGCACACGGTGCGGGATGTGGAAAGGCCAAAATTGGAGTGTCCGGAATCAGGCCGTTTGTCTCAAGTCTGAGACATGAATTTGGGCGCGGCCCGGCGTTGACGGCTCCGGAAACGGCACTGCGCGGGCGAAAACGACGTTGACGCCGGCGCAATGGTCGCGAGCAGGGCGCAAAACTCGTTGACGCACCGGCAAAGTTCGTTGACAGCACCGACAAGCTCACTGACTCAGCGACGAAGGTCGGTGACGGCACCGACAAGCTCCCTGACCGGCGGATTAAGGACGTTGACGGTACCGACAAGCTCGCTGACCGCGACGCCAAGGTCGCAGACGGCGACGACAAGCTCGCCGACGGCGACGACAAGGTCGCTGACCGGACGACGAAGATCGTTGACGGCGGCGACAAGGTCGCTGACTCGACGACGAAGGTCGTTGACGGACGCTGCAAGCTCCCGCGCACGCCTGACAAGGACAGGCGCACGCCGACGAAGCTCCCTGACGGGCCTGCAACGGTCGCTGACACCGGCGTAAAGGTCCCGGACACGGCGGAAGAGGTCGCGGACATCAAGATGGCCGAATCTGGTGACCAGGCTGGACCCGGGAAATCACGTACACGGGGGCCGGACTTGCGAAGAGGCGCCCAGGCCCTAGTGTTCCAAGTCGCTCCCGTCGTTACCCTTGACGCTGACCCGCCCAGGCGGCGTACGGCGGAGCGAAGATTCGACTCATTCGCGACTGATGGGCCCGGGACACCCCGGGCACCCGGCCCGCGCCCGCTGCTCGGGGCCGGGCTCATCCGATAGCCGGAAGCACTCATGGCCCGATCGAAGCCCACGAAGAACACCTCTACCGCCCCGCTCGGCTTCGAAGCCAAGCTCTGGGCGGCGGCGGACGCCCTGCGCAACAACATGGACGCCGCCGAGTACAAGCACGTCGTCCTGGGGCTGATCTTCCTCAAGTACATCTCCGACGCGTTCGAGGCGAAACACGCCGAGCTGGAGGCGCAGCGGAAGGACGGGGCCGACCCGGAGGAGCGCGACGAGTACATCGCCGCGTCGATCTTCTGGGTGCCGAAGGCGGCGCGCTGGCAGCATCTCAAGGCGAACGCCCCGCAGCCCACCATCGGCAAGGTCGTCGACGACGCCATGGTGGCGGTCGAACGCGACAATCCGTCGCTCAAGGGTGTGCTCCCCAAGAACTACGCCCGCCCCGGCCTCGACAAGGAGCGGCTCGGCCAGATCATCAACCTCATCGGCGGCATCGAGCTGGGCGGAGAAGCGGCCCGGGCCCGGGATACGCTCGGCCGGGTGTACGAATACTTCCTGGCCCAGTTCGCCAGCGCCGAGGGACGGAAGGGCGGGCAGTTCTACACGCCGTCGCGGGTGGTGCGGGTGCTGGTGGAGCTGCTGGCGCCGTACAAGGGGCGGGTGTACGACCCGTGCTGCGGGTCGGGCGGCATGTTCGTGCAGAGCGAGAAGTTCATCGAGGCGCACAGCGGCAAGCTGGGCGACATCTCGATCTACGGGCAGGAATCGAACGAGACGACGTGGCGGCTGGCGAAGATGAACCTCGCCATCCGGGGGATCGACGCGCAGATCGCCTTCGGCGACACCTTCCATCACGACGCCAATCCCGACCTCAAGGCCAATTTTGTGCTCGCCAATCCGCCGTTCAACGACAGCGACTGGCGTGGCGAGCTGCTCAAGGACGACAAGCGTTGGGTGTACGGGGCGCCGCCGGCGGGGAACGCGAACTACGCCTGGGTGCAACACTTCATCTACCATCTCGCGCCGACGGGGATGGCGGGGTTCGTGCTGGCGAACGGGTCGATGTCGAGCAATCAGAGCGGCGAGGGGGAGATCCGGAAGAAGATCATCGAGGCCGATCTCGTAGACTGCATGGTGGCGTTGCCGGGGCAGTTGTTCTACTCGACGCAGATTCCGGTCTGTCTCTGGTTCCTGACGCGAAACAAGGGAGCACGTCATCCCGAGCCGAAGGCGAGGGATCGCGGTGGGTTCCGCGACCGACGCGGCGAGACGCTGTTCCTCGACGCGCGGAAGCTCGGCACGATGGTTGACCGAACCCATCGGGAGCTGACGGACGACGACTTGGCGAAGATCGCGGGGACGTATCACGCGTGGCGGGGGGACAAGGGAGCCGGCGAGTACGCGAACGTGGCCGGCTTCTGCAAGGCAGCGAAGACGGAGGATATCCGGAAGCATGGGTACGTGCTCACGCCGGGGCGGTACGTCGGGGCCGAGGCGGTGGAGGACGACGGGGAGCCGTTCGAGGAGAAGATGAAGCGGTTGGTGGGGGAGTTGAGGGAGCAGCGGGCGGAGGGGGCGAGACTGGATGCGGAGATCTGGGAGAATTTGAAGGGGTTGGGGTATGGGGGGTGAGTGGCCCACCGCGACGGTCGCGGAGCTCCAAGGATCCGGCGTCCTGCTCGTTGAAGATGGCAATCACGGCGAATACAGGCCTCGACCTGACGAATTCGTCGATGACGGCGTGGCATTCATCCGAGCGGCCGATTTGGACGGTGGTCGAGTACTGTTTGAGTCGGCATCAAGAATCAACCCGCGTGCGCGTCAGCGAATAACGAAGGGGATTGGCGCACCGGGCGATGTGCTATTGTCGCACAAGGGTACTGTTGGGAAGATCGCACTGGTACCTGGCGATGCGCCGCCGTTCGTCTGTAGCCCGCAGACGACCTTCTGGCGCACACTCGACCGCAACCGCCTGGACCGGCGATTTCTGTACAGTTTCCTACGGTCACCGGGATTCCACGAACAGCTTGCGACGCGAGCTGGCGAAACGGACATGGCGCCTTACGTCAGTCTGACGTCACAGCGCGGTCTAAGCGTAAGCCTCCCGCCAATCGAGACACAACGTGCGATTGGCGGCACGTTGGGTGTCCTCGACGACA
The DNA here is from genome assembly GCA_050732975.1 of Gemmatimonadales bacterium. Taxonomy (GTDB): domain Bacteria; phylum Gemmatimonadota; class Gemmatimonadetes; order Gemmatimonadales; family GWC2-71-9; genus Palsa-1233. The sequence goes on along the minus strand of JBOHRZ010000003.1, from coordinate 8,975 downwards.
AGATCGACCTGAACCGCCGGATGAGCGAGACACTGGAGGCAATAGCGCGGGCGCTGTTCAAGTCGTGGTTCGTGGATTTCGACCCGGTGCGAGCCAAGGCCGAGGGGCGGGATCCGGGATTGCCGAAGACCATTGCGGATCTGTTTCCGGACTCGTTCGAGGAATCGGAGCTGGGGGAGATTCCGAGGGGGTGGCGGGTCGAGGCGCTAGGCGACTGCGTCGACGCCGAGCGCGGTCTCTCATATAAGGGATCTGGGCTCCGGCGTAGTGGAATGCCGATGCACAATCTGAATTCGATCTACGAAGGCGGCGGTTACAAGGATGCTGGCATCAAGAACTACGACGGACAGTACAAACCGCGGCATCTTGCGCGCGCCGGAGATGTTCTCGTTGTGAACACCGAACAAGGTCATGATCGGTTGCTGATAGGCCATGCGGCTATCGTGCCCGCCAGCTTTGATGGCGGCAGCCTTTTCAGCCACCACCTTTACCGGGTACGACCGAAACGAGGCTGCGCCCTAACGACGGACTATCTATGTAGGCTCCTCAACACATCGTCCGTCCATGACACCGTGAGCGGCTACGCTAACGGCACCACGGTGAACATGTTGCCGATGCACGCGCTGCAAATGCCATCTGTGGTGATACCCCTAAAAGCGCTTGTCGGTGCATTCACCGCGCTTGCTCAGAACAGCCGCCAGCAACACGAGTGCATGATTCAGGAGAGCCGCACGCTGGTCGCATTGCGAGACGGCTTGTTGCCGGGACTCGTTTCCGGTCGGTTGCTTGGTCAGCCTTGACGCCAAGGATCTAGATGCTCATCACAGAGAACTCACTTGACCAGTGGGTACGCGGGCATGCAGAAACCGCGCAGGCCGCGATCGTCGACCTCGTTGCCGACCTAGTCGCGGTTTCGGCGCCGCGCCCCAACGACCGCCGATTCCCGCGTGGCGACAGCATCGGTCAGCACGGCTCCGATGGGTTTCTGGATTCATTGACGGCCTATCCCCCATATGTGCCTGCGGGAAAGTCCTTCTGGGAGATTGGAACGGACCTTGGCGCGCGTCGGAAGGCAACGAACGACTACACGCAGCGTACGAAGGAGACGCCGACAGATGAACGCCAGGAGTCGTCGTTCGTTTTCGTAACTCCGCTGTCAGGGCGAAGAGGGTGGAAGGGCACATGGAAACCCGATGGTCAGCGAGCTTGGATACGCCAGCGCGAAGCGGAGAAGAAATGGAAGTACGTGCGGGTGATTGACGGCACGAAGCTAGTTGCCTGGATCCGTCAATGGCCGGCCATCGAGCTCTCGCTTGCCGGTCTAGTGCTCAATGCCTCGCCAAATGATTTGGAGGCGGCTGGAGAGTGCTGGAAGTGGCTGTCGGAGGTCGGTAGTCCTCACTGTTTGGTCCCGGCGCTGTTTCTCAGAGGCCGGGAGGAGGCCACCAGCAAATTGATGGTCGTGCTCCGCGGTGAGCAGACCATGCTGAAGCTGATAACCAAGTACCCCGCTGACGTTGTGCCCTTCGTCGTCGCGGCAATCGCAAGCCTCGACGATCCGATTCGTTCGGAGATTGTGAACAGAACGCTTGTCGTGTCCAGTCACGAGGCTTGGGCAGCGGTTTCTGCGCTCGATGACCCCCACGTGTTGATCGCGAAGTCGAAGGTCGACCTCGATGGCGATGAAGGGCTCCGCCTCGTTCAACTCGCCAGAAACAAGGGGCACGCAATCGTATGGGGTGGCCCAGGTGCCGGACGGCCCGAGCCGTCTAGTGTCCGTCTCGCCGCGCCAAACGTTCAGGATGTTCGGCAGGCGTTGGAAGAAGCCAGTTTCCCGAGGGAGCGGGCTCGTTCGCTGGCGCAGCACAGCGGCGGCGACCTCAGCTCCCTGCTGCGCCTGATTCAGGGCCTCGCAGCGGCCCCTGAGTGGGTCCGAACCGATGCCGCCGCCGAGCTTGCGATCGCGATGCTACTCGGAAGTTGGGAGGATGCGTCGGCCGCGGACCGCACAGTCGTCGAAGAACTCTCGGGAAAAGGCTACGGGGAGTGGATCGAGACGATTCGTGAAGCGGCCGATCGCCCGGGCACTCCCCTCGTTCACAACAATGGTTCGTGGCGATTTGTCTCGCGCTACGAAGCCTGGTTCGGGCTTGGCGGTCGAATCTTCGACCAACATCTGGATCGGTTCCTGACTGTGACGAAACGCGTCTTTGCAGAAGAAGATCCCGCCTTGGCACTGCCGAAGGATGAGCGATGGCTTGCCAGCGTCAAGGGACGCAAAGGTCTTTACTCGCGGCTTCTCCGCCATGGGCTCGCCGACGGCCTCGCACTGATGGGCAGCCATTCGTCCGCGTTGTCTTCATGCTCCCTTGGGAAGTCCGAGTTAACCGCTGCGCTCGCGGTCCGAACGATACTCGGTACGCCGAATTGGGAGCGGTGGGCTACGCTCGACCGGTTGCTACCGTTATTCGCCGAGGCGGCGCCCGATGAGTTCCTGCAGGCCGTCGAACACGCGGCGACAAGCGAAGATGCGCCGTTCGAGCGGCTCTATGACCAGGAGGGCGACGCGCTCACCGGTGGGAACTATGTCTCCGGCACGCTGTGGGCTCTTGAAACGCTTGCATGGAGTCCGCAGTTCTTGAGCCGCGTGACACTTTGCTTAGGCGAACTGGCATCTCGCGACCCGGGCGGCAAGTGGTCCAACCGCCCGGCGAATTCGTTGAGGGCGATATTCCTACCCTGGTTTCCGCAGACCACGGCGAGTTTGGATCAGCAACGGGGTGCGCTCAAGGCGCTGTCACAGGAATACCCGCAGGTCGCATGGAAGCTCCTGCTCGCCCTTCTTCCGGAGGTCAGTGGATTTTCGGCGGGTTCGGCGAAGCCGTCGTGGCGCGACTTCATTCCGGAAGATTGGAAAGAAGAAACATTCCGGCAGCAGCGAAGGAGCCAAGAAGAGTACTTCACTACCGCGGCGATCGCCCTTGCCGGAAATGATACCGGAAAACTTGCCGAGCTTGTCGATCACCTCGGTCAGCTACCGGAACTTGCCATGACCGCGTTGCTCGAAAAGCTGAAATCTCCCGGCGTGGTTGAGCTACCTGAATCAGAGCGCAAGGCGGTCTGGGAGAAGCTAACGCGCCTCGTCGCCACCCATACGAAGTTTTCCGATGCAGACTGGGCTCTGGGTTCAGTGCACTTGGCCGGAATCAGCGCGGTTGCCGATCGACTAGCGCCCAAAGCTCCGATGTTGCTCTACCAGCGCCTCTTTAGCGAACGGAGTTTCGAACTGTTTGAGACAAAGGGCGACTATGACGAGCAGGGTCGCCTCCTCGAACGGCGCCGTGATGAGGCGGTCGCTGAGATTGCTGAAGCGGGTGGCGCCAACGCCGTTGTCGACCTGGCAACATCCGCAGAATCTCCGTGGCTGGTCGGCATTTCCTATGGGCGGGTTGGGAACGGCGAATCAGACGCCCACCTCCTTCCCGATCTTGTAACGGCGGAGGACCGTGCGGTTTTTCAATTTGTGGCCGGTTACGTAGGAAGCCGATTCCACACCGACGGACCGCTGTGGCCGGACACCCTCGCGCTTCAGGATTGGTTCGTCGAGCAGAAGGCTGCATTTCTTTGCTTCCTTCCGTTCGACGAAGCGACTTGGGCACGGGTGGCTGCGGCCCTGGGGACAGATCAATCGCTGTACTGGTTGAACACCGATGCGAGCCCCTATCGAGTATCGGGTGACTTACGGATCGGCGTCGACGGTTTGCTCGAGTATCATCGGCCACGCGCGGCCCTGCGCTGCTTGAACTGGATGCTCCACCGAACCAAGACAGTGGACGTCTCACGCACGGTCCGCGCTCTCATCGGTGCCACACGATCGACCGACAAGGGGCGAGCAGACAACCATGAGGTGGTCGATCTCATCAAAGCCTTGCAGGACGATCCGGCGACCAAGATCGAAGATCTGTTCCGCATCGAATGGGCCTACCTGCAGCTTCTCGACCGATACCATGGCGCCAAACCGCGGACGCTAGAGAATCGATTGGCCGTGGATCCGGCATTCTTCGGCGAAGCCGTCCGTGTGACATTTCGGTCGACCAAGGCGGCTCCAGATTCTGATACACCTGACAAAGCAACGCAGGACATGGCCGGCAACGCGTACCGCCTCCTCACGAATTGGTCCGTTCCCCCAGGATTGCGCACCGATGGAACGATGGCCGAGAACGAACTTGAGTCGTGGCTGGCGGCCGTCAAGCGGGAATGCACCGACAGCGGCCATGTTGAAATCGCAATGGAGATGGTCGGCCACGTGTTGACTCACACTCCGGTCGATCCTGACGGTCTCTGGATCCACCGTGCTGCGGCTGAAGTACTCAATGCAAGAGATGGAGAGAACCTTCGCACCGGATTCTCTTCCGAACTGTACAATAGACGTGGCGCTCACTGGGTTGATCCAACCGGCGATGCAGAACGAGGCCTTGCTGCGGCGTTTCGGGGCAAGGCTGACGCGGTCGATGGCGCTGGATATTCGCGACTCGCGGACTCCTTGCGGCAGTTGGCAAGATCGTACGACCATGAAGCCGAGATTGTCGCGTCAAGTGCGCGGTTCGACGGTTGACCTGGGAGAGACATAATGCCAACGCTTCGCTCCTATTGTCTTTTCATCTGTCACGATTGGGAGTACAGTCAGGAATACCATCGGGTCAGCCGCTTCCTGGAGCAGGCGCCGAACTTCCGTTGGCGGAATGTCAGCGTTCCCGAGCACGCGCCGCTGGACACGGATGACATGCTGGAGAAGAACCTCCGCGACCAGATACGCCCAGCGGACGTCATGCTGGTATTGGCCGGGATGTACACCGCTCGCAGCAGATGGATGGACTGGGAAATGGCATTCGCTCGGCGGATCGGCAAGTCGATCATCGGCGTTCGGCCGTGGGGCAACGTCCAGCTTCCCGTCGTCGTGCAGCGCAACGCGACTGAAATCGTCGGCTGGAACACCGATACGATCGTTGGCGCCGTTAGACGTCAAGCGCCACGCAAATAGGGAGCCCAACATGCCGATTGCTCGCGCATTTATCGCCTTCGACTTCGACCACGATGAAGACTTGCGTAACTTGCTCGCAGGGCAGGCGAAACATCTCGATTCACCCTTCGAGATCAAGGATCGCTCGCTCAAGGAGCCCTTGACGGGTGACTGGAAGGAGAAGGTGCGCCGGCGCATGGCCAACGTTGACGTCGTGATCGTGTTATGCGGCGAATTCACTTATCGGGCGACCGGCGTCGCCGCTGAGCTCACAATCGCGAAGGAGGAGATGAAGCCGTACTTTCTACTCTGGGGTAGAAACGGGAAGACGTGCTACAAACCGAGCTCGGCGCTCCCCTCCGACACCATCTACGAATGGACCTGGGATAACCTGAAGGCGCTCATCGGCGGGGCGAGGTAAGTCATGCCCAAGCCCGCCGCCCAGCCGCTACTGCGCCATTCGGAGAAGACCTACGGGCCCTCATTCAGGGCCGATCTCTTCGATCAGTACAAATTGTACGTGCAGTCCGCAGAACAAATCAGCGAACGTCGCGTCGCCGCGAACAACTATCTTCTTACCGTCAACGCCTTCCTCGTCACGCTCTACAGCTTTCTTGCCGCAAGCAGGTATAAGAGCTGGTGGACAGTCCTTGTGCCGGTTGCCGGCATTCTCATCTCGTGGACGTGGCACAGCATCATTACGTCTTACCGCGACTTGAACACCGTCAAGTTTGCTGTGATCCACGAGCTTGAGGCTCAGATGCCGGCGGCGGTCTACGCCTATGAATGGTCGAAGGCCGAAGAGGGCCATGGCAAGGCATACCACCCGCTGTCCCATCTGGAGCGGTGGATACCAATCATTTTCACGGTCCTCTACGCTGTGCTCGCAGGCATCGGGATCGTTGGTGCGATGTGATTCCAGTGCGTTCGAAACGCCACGGCAAGCCAAGCGCCGAACGGCGGATCATTTCCAGCGCTTTGGTGTGGGCGGTGTGACATGGGGCATTTCTCGAAGGACGTGCCAATCAATCTCGACCTGATCACCCAGGAGCTACAGAACGCGAAACGGCTTCGTCCGGACGGAGAGACATCATTCGACTCATTCGGCCTTGACGAAATGAAATCCGTGCTCGATACCGCGTTCGTCTTCAGGGAGCGCCTATCCGAGCTGACCAGGTACGATATCATCACCAAGGCCATCTTTCAAACGGCGAGAACGGGCGATATTACCGGGCGCAGGCTGACATGGGCCCTAAACTCAGCTGAACGTGACCACCTAGCCAAGCCGTTCCAGACCTTCCATGTCTACACGTCCTTGACCACAAAGCGGCCTCATGCAAGCCGAACCTCCGATGTTGCCGGCACTCGCGTATCCCTGTTGAGCTCGCTTCCGAATCGTGTCTATGACGTGCTGGCGGCGTGGAATACAACGGTCCTACCGGACAAAGAGAGAGCGCTCAATGAGTACCAACCAGTCCGTATTCGACTCTCTTCTCGGACTCCGTTCGATGCGATTGATCGCGCGACAGCGACCCTCGACTATTTACGAGGCGTGTGGAACTGGGAAATCAATCACAGCATTCTGAGTCGCTCAGGAGCAGAGTCTGAGCCGGTCAACGCGATCCGACCCGGTCCCTTCTTGACTGTCCACGACCGATTTGGCCGACCTGCGGCCGGATCTCACTGGTTTGAGAACGCGTATGTGCACCCCAAACAGTTCGACTCCCTGCACGGTCGATGGACTGGCTTGACCAACGCCGAGCGAAAGGTGCGTCTTGCACTGCGGCATATTCGGTATGCGGACGAGCTTCGGCAATTTCTTGGTCGATACGCGAGAGCATTGGACTACGGCGACCCAGAGGTAGCACTGCTCAAGCTATGGAGTTTGCTGGAGGGGCTGACCGGAGACGTTCGTGGAAGATCGGATGCTGTCGTCGATCGATGCGCGTATGTTTTCGAGGATCAGCTGTACGCGCGGATGATTCTCAAGCACATTCGCGAACAGCGGAACTATCACGTGCATGGCGCCGGTACCGAAAATTACTGCGACGCGTACGTTTGGCAGCTTAAGCGATTCGTCGAGGCGCTTCTCCCCATCCACCTCGGTCTAGGCAAGCATTTCGCGAGCGTTTCCGATGCTTGCTCGTTCTTTGACCTCCCTACGAGTATTGAAGGTCTGGAAAAGCGAATGCGCTTGCTCCGGCTTGCTATCCGCTTTCGAAGCAAGCCAAACCGGCCTTCCACCCAACCGCCCGGAGGGGACACCGGATGACCGAAATGAAGACCTGTTTCAAGCGCGTGGACTACGACCTGTCCGGCCTGCTGCACTACCTGGATATCGGCGACATCGGGCTGCCCGACATCCAGCGGCCTTTCGTCTGGAAGAACGCCAAGGTCCGCGACCTGTTCGACTCAATGTATCGGGGCTTCCCGGTGGGCTACCTCCTCTTCTGGGAGAACGGCCAGTCGAATGGTGCCAAGCAGATCGGTGTCGGCGCCAAGCAGCACCCGGTGTCCTCGCGATTGATCGTTGACGGGCAGCAGCGCCTGACATCGCTCTACGCGGTGTTCCGCGGCAAGCGGGTCCTTGACGAGGACTATGGCGAGCGTCTGATCGAAATCGCCTTTCGGCCGCGCGAGGGTCTGTTCGAGGTGGCCGATGCCGCGATCCGGAAGGATCCGGAATGGATTGCCAACATCTCGACACTCTGGGAGTCGGGTAAGTCGAGCTACCAGATGGTGAAGGGGTTCCTCACCGGGCTCAAGGCCAAGGTGAACCTGACGGAGGAAGAAGAAGAGCAGATCAGCCACAATCTCGACCGGCTCTTCGATCTGCAGAAGTACCCGTTCACCGCGCTGGAGATCGCCGCATCGGTCGACGAGGAGCAGGTCGCCGACATTTTCGTCCGCATCAACAGCGAAGGCGTCAAGCTCAATCAGGCTGATTTCATCCTGACGCTGCTCTCCGTCTTCTGGGAAGACGGACGCCGCGACCTCGAAACGTTCTGCCGCGCCTCGCGCCAGCCCACGGGGGCGAGTTCCGGCGCATCGTCATTCAACCATTTCATCGAGCCCGACCCCGACCAGCTGCTGCGGGTCTCCGTGGCGCTAGGGTTTCAGCGCGGCCGGCTGAAGAGCGTATACCAGGTCCTTCGCGGCAAGGATCTGGACAGCGGCATCGTGTCGGCCGAGAAGCGCGACGAGCAGTTTGCGGTGCTCAAGGACGCGCAATCGATCGTTCTCGACCTCACGTGCTGGCACCAGTTTCTCAGCGCGCTGATCGGCGCGGGGTTCCGCAGCGGCGAGATGATTTCATCACAGAACGCGTTGCTGTATGCGTACGCGTTCTACCTCATTGGCCGGACGCGCTTCAAGGTTCCGGAACACCAGCTGCAGAAGGCGATCGGCCGCTGGTTCTTCTTCTCCAGCCTCACGGGGCGGTACACGAGCTCGCCAGAAACGATCATGGACGGTGATCTCAACCGCCTGAAAGCGGTGCCGAACCGAGATAGCTTCGTTCGCACCCTGGACGACCTCGTCAAGGCGGAGCTGACCAACGATTTCTGGGCGACTACGCTTCCGGCGGCGATGGACAGTTCCTCCGCACGCAATCCGGAGCTGTTCGCGTACGTGGCGGCACAGAACCGGTTGAATGCTCCGGTGCTCTTTTCACACAAGAAGGTCGGTGACCTCCTCGATCCAGCCCTCAAGACCAGGAAGAAGGCGCTGGAACGCCATCACCTCTTTCCGCGCGCCTGGCTTGAGCGGGAAGGGATCACCGATCTTAAGATGATCAATCAGATGGCGAACCAGGCGCTGATCGAATGGCCCGAGAACATCGACATCAGCGACACGCCACCGCGTGAATACGTACCGAAGATTCGCACCCGATTCCCTAACTCGGACGAATGGCATGCGATGCACGATCTGCATGCCCTGCCTGACGGTTGGGAGG
>JBOHRZ010000002.1:0-27639 GCA_050732975.1 Gemmatimonadales bacterium | reverse complement strand
GAGCTTGCCCATGCCGAATTGAATCGCTGTTGGTTCGGCGGCACGTTGCGACCGATCCCGATCCATCTTTCCCACCGGATGCGCAGTCGCCTCGGCGAATGGCGGGCGCACCAGCGGGATCTTCCCGAGGAAATCGTCATCTCGGCACGGCATATCGAGCGGCAGGGATGGACCGCGGCGCTCGACACTCTGCTGCATGAGATGATTCACCAGTGGCAGGCGGCAACCGACCGGCCGGTCAAACACGATGCCGAATTCCGCCGGCGCGCGAAGGCGGTGGGGATTTCGCCGCGGGCGAAGTTCTAGCGGTTCTTCTCTCGTCTCTCTTCTCTCTTCTCGCCTGTTCTTCTATGTTGCCAGCCGGTTCGACGCGAGGGATGTCGTGGCAGGAAGCGCGGAATACACCGGCGTTGATTTCTATGACACCGACGGCCTGCTCTCGGAAGAGGAGCGCGCCGTGCGGGATACTGTGCGTGCGTGGGTCGACGACCAGTTGATGCCGGTGATCGGGCGCCACTACATCGAAGGAAGCTTTCCCAAGGAATTGATCGCCGGGATGGCGGAACTCGGGGTCCTGGGAGCCAACCTCCCGGAACGGTATGGTTGCGCCGGGCTCAACAACGTCGCGTACGGTCTGATCATGCAGGAACTCGAGCGCGGCGACAGCGGGATCCGCTCGTTCGCCTCGGTGCAGGGCGCCCTGGTGATGTATCCGATCTTCACGTTCGGATCGGACGAGCAGAAGGCGCGCTGGCTGCCGCGTCTCGCGGCCGGGCAGGAGATCGGCTGTTTCGGGCTCACCGAGCCGGATTACGGGTCGAATCCCGCCGGGATGATCACCACCGCGCGCGAAACCGCCGACGGTTGGGTACTCAACGGCGTCAAGATGTGGATCACCAACGGGTCGCAGGCGACTGTCGCGATCATCTGGGCAAAGACCGGCGATGTCGGCGACGCCTCGTCGATCCGCGGGTTCATCGTGCCGTCGTCGACGCCGGGCTACGCCGGCAAGGATCAGCACGGCAAGCTGTCGTTGCGCGCCTCCGACACCAGCGAGATTCATCTCCAGGACGTGCACGTGCCGCGCGACGCCATCCTTCCCGGGTCGGGCGGGATCAAGTCGCCGCTGATGTGCCTCACCCAGGCACGGTACGGCATCGCGTGGGGATCTGTCGGTGCCGCGATGGCCTGTTACGACGAGGCGCGTCGCTACGCGCTCAATCGTGTCATGTTCGGCAAGCCCATCGCGCAGACGCAGCTTCAGCAGGAACGGCTGGCCAACATGCTCACCGAGATCACCAAGGCGCAACTGCTGGTGCTGCAGCTCGGGCGCCTCAAGGATCAGGGCAAGGCGACGCCGGCACAGGTGTCGCTGTCGAAGCGGAACAACGTCAGCATGGCATGCGATTGCGCCCGCGAAGCGCGGCGGCTGCTCGGTGCCAACGGGATCCTTGTCGAATACAATTCGATGCGGCACCTCGCCAACCTGGAGTCGGTGTACACCTACGAGGGTACCCACGACATGCACTCGCTGATTCTCGGCCAGGAAATCACCGGCCTGGCGGCGTTCTGAGGGATGCGCCCAGCGCCCAGCGGCCGGAGGCCAGGTCCCTGGGCCCTGGGCCCTGGGCCCCAAGCGGTGAGGAGTGAGCGATGAGCCGTGAGCAGACCTTGCTGACCATGAGGGGATCGATCACGCCGTGAAGATCGCCGTTTGTCTGCGTCGAGTTCCCGACACGACGACCAAGATCGTCATTGCCGCCGACGGCAAGTCGATCGACGAGACCGGCGTGAAGTTCGTCCCCAATCCGTACGACGAGTACGCCCTCGAAGCCGCGCTGGCGCTCAAGGAGAAGGCGGGCGCCGGCGAGACGGTCGTGGTCGGTCTCGGCGGCGATACGGTGCAGGAAACCCTGCGGACCGCGCTGGCGATGGGAATCGACCGGGCGGTGCACCTCAAAGGCGCGCCGTCGCCCGATGGACTGGAGAATGCCCGTGTCCTCGCCGATCATCTCCGGGCCGGCGGGTATGACGTGCTGCTGTTCGGAAAGCTGGCAGTGGACGATTACGGTCAGCAGATCGGGCCGATGGTCGCCGAACTTCTCGAACTTCCCTGTGCCACGGCGATCAGCAGCCTGGCGATCGACGGCGCCCGCGCTCAGGTGGAACGGGAAGTGGAAGGCGGCGTGGAGCACGCCGCCTGTTCGCTTCCGGCGGTAGTCACCTGTGACAAGGGTCTCAACAACCCGCGCCTGCCGTCGCTCAAGGGGATCATGGCCGCGAAGAAGAAGCCGCTCGACGTGATTGCCGTCACGCCGGCGGCCGGATCAATCACGGTGGCGTCGTTGGCTCTGCCGCCCGAGCGGGCGCCGGGAAAGGTCGTCGGCGAGGGCGCCGCAGCGGTGCCGGTGCTGATCGAGCTGCTCAGCAACGAAGCCAAGGTGTTGTGAGATGAACGTCCTCGCGATTCTCGAAATGCGCGACGCCGCGCTCCGCAAGGGCGCTGGTGATCTTCTCGCCGCCGCGCGGCGAATCGCCAGCCCGGACGGCCGCATCGACGCGCTGATCTGCGCGGCGGGCGCCATCGACAGCGGTGGGCTCGCGGCAGGCGGCGCCGATCGCATCCTCGCCGCGACGAGTCCCGACTTCGCCAACTATGCTCCCGATGGCATCGTGGCGACCGCGGCCGCGATGGCCGGCGACTACCGCGCGATCGTCGTCGCGGCGTCGGCCACCGGCAAGGATCTCGCCCCGCGCATTGCGGCCCGCGTCGGAGTGCCCTGCGCCATGGACGTGACGTCGCTGGCATTGGAAGGCGATGCCATTCGCGTGGTGCGGCCGGTATACGCCGGGAAGGCGCTGCAGACGCTCGACCTTCCCGGCCGCGGCGTCATCGCGGTGCGGCCCTCGGCATATCGCGCGGTATCGGACGCGAAGGCGGGCACCATCGTCGAAGTGGCGGTGCCGCCGTACACCCGGCGTCTCGAAGTCGGCGGCATCCGGAAACCGGAGAAAACTTCGCTCGACGTTGCCGAGGCACGGGTGGTGATTTCAGGCGGGCGCGGGCTTGGCGACCCGAAGAACTTTTCGCTGCTGGAGGCGCTGGCTGAGGCATTCGGTGGCGAGGCCGCGGTGGGCGCATCGCGCGCGGTGGTCGACGCGGGCTGGGCGCCGCACGCCGCACAGGTCGGCCAGACCGGAAAAACGGTGGCGCCCGATCTCTATTTCGCGGTGGGGATTTCCGGCGCAATCCAGCATCTGGCCGGGATGCGGACCGCGCGGGTCATCGTGGCGATCAATCGCGACAAGGATGCGCCGATTTTCAAGGTCGCCGACTATGGCATCGTGGGCGACCTGTTCGAGGTCGTGCCCGCGCTGACGGCCGCCGTACGCCAGGTCCGATCGCACTGACCGGCGGTTCCGCACCGCACTGAGGAGCTGTCCCGTGGAAGCCGTGCTTCCGATCCGATATCGACCGGCGCTGCCGGATACGCTCATCAGCACTGATGCACCCGACGCCGAGGCGATCGAACTCGACGTGGTGATCGTCGGTGGCGGGCCCGCGGGGCTGGCATGCGCCATTCAACTGGCGCGCCTCGCGCCGGACCTCAGCGTCGGTGTGCTGGAGAAGGCCGGCGCGCTGGGCGAACATTGCCTGTCGGGCGCGGTGGTGAACCCGGTATCGTTGCGGGCGCTATTTCCGGGGCGCGCCGACAGCGAGTTCCCGTTTCGCCAGGCGGTCGAGAGGGAATCGGTCTACCTGCTGACCGCGCGACGCAGCATCGCCGTCCCCACGCCGCCAACGATGCGCAATCACGGCAACTACGTGGTGTCGCTCTGCGAACTGGTGCGCTGGCTGGGCGCCGAAGCCGAGTCGCTCGGCGTCAATATTTTCCCCGGCTTCCCGGCCGCCACGCTTCTGGTCGACGGCACGCGGGTTCGCGGTGTGCGGACCGTCGCCGGTGGACTCGATCGCGACAGCAATCCCACCGACGTCTATCAGCCGCCCACCGAACTCACGGCGAAGGTTGTCGTTCTCGCCGAGGGCACCCGCGGCGCTCTGGCGCAGGCGTGGCGGCACTGGCGCGGCGTGGTGAGCGACAATCCGCAGATCTTCGCGCTCGGCGTCAAGGAAGTGTGGCAGGTGCCGCGGCCGCTCGACCGGGTGATCCACACCCTGGGCTGGCCGGTGCCGGGCGATGCCTTCGGCGGAACCTGGTGTTATCCGATGGGGGCGGAGCAGGTGTCCATCGGACTCGTCATCGGACTCGACTATCGTGATGCTGCCTTGGACGTGCACGAAGCGATGCAGCGGATGAAGCTCCATCCGCTTTTCAACGAAATCCTGCGGGGTGGATCACTGGTGGAGTGGGGCGCGAAGACGATTCCCGAAGGCGGGTACTACGCGTTGCCTCATCGGCTGAGCGGCGACGGCCTGGTCACCATCGGCGACACCGCGGGCTTCGTCGACGTGCCGTCGCTCAAGGGGATTCACTACGCCATCGAATCCGGGATGCTCGCCGCGACGGCGATCGCCGCCTCACTCAAGGACGGCGGTTCGGCAGATGCCGGCGCGCTGGCGGCGTACGACGACGCGGTGCGCAGGTCGCGCATCGCCGCCGATCTGCATGCCACCCGCAACATGCGCCTGGCGTTCAAGGACGGCTTCGTGGGTGGAGCGGTGAAGGCCGGATTGATGACGCTGACGGGCGGCCGGTTGCCCGGCGCGCGGATCGCGATGGACGAAGACGCCGACGTCTCCCGTGCAGTTCACTCCGGCCAGCGGTTCGTGCCCGATAACGTGATGACCTTCAGCAAGGTCGACGCGGTGTTCAAGTCCGGCAATGCCACCCGCGACACGATCCCGTCCCATCTGGTGGTCGGCAAGGATGTTCCGGCCGTGGTCGCCGATTTTTATGCTCACATGTGCCCGGCGGGGGTCTACGAGCGCCACGGCGATGTGCTGCGCGTCAATCCACCCAATTGCGTCGATTGCAAGGCGACCGACGTGCTCGGGCCGCGCTGGACGCCGCGCGAGGGCGGTAGCGGACCGAAGTACCGGCTGATGTAGACCGGCGAAGCGTCAGCGCCGCCTGATCAGCGCGATCGTCGTCGCGGTGCCCAGAATCGCGGCGACCGCCGCCAATGCCGCGAGCGGCGGAATGGTGATCCATCCCGACGCCAGCATCTTCAACCCGATCAGCACCAGGACCAGCGCCACTCCGGTGCGCAGTTCGGTCAGTCGTGCCAGCGCGGCCGCCGCCGCGAAGAAGAGCGCCCGCAATCCGACCACCGCGAACGCGTTCGACGAATAAACTAGGAATGGGTCGCGCGTGATCGCGAAGATCGCGGGGATCGAGTCCGTGGCGAACACGAGATCGGTCCACTCCACGATCAGCACGACGAGCAGCAGCGGTGTTGCGACCAGGCGTCCGCCGGCACGGGTGACAAAGCGATCGCCGTCGAAGTCTGTCGACATCGGGAGCAGGCGCCTGACCAGCCGGACAATCCGGTTGCGTTCGGGATCGACCGGCGTGTCACGGCGTATCCCCGTCCGGATCCCCGTGAAGACGAGCAACGCGCCGAGGAGATAGAAGATCCACTCGAACTTCTGGAGCAACGCGACACCGGCGACCACCATGACGCCGCGCATCACCAGCGCGCCCAGAATGCCCCAGTTGAGCACCATGCCGTGTAGCGATGGCGGCACGGCGAAGTAGTCGAGCAGCAGGACGAAAATCAGAAGATTGTCGACCGACAGCGACAGTTCGACCACGTAACCGGTGGCGAAGGTGCTCGCGTCACCCGGGTTGCCGCGCCAGCGGAGCAGGGCGCAGAACGCCGCGGCGGCGGCGATCACGACGGCCGTCCACCACGCCGAACGGTGCCGCATCCGGGTGGTCGATCGCTGCACGAAGGCGAGATCGACGACGAGCAGCACCACGATCGTTGCGGTGAACCACAACCACATCACCGGCGTCCGGCCGGCGGGCATCGATCAGCGGTCGGCGTCGAACGCGAGGAGGGCGCGAACGCGTTCCTCGGTCGAGGGATGGGTACGAATCAGGCGGGAGAGTCCGGCGCGGGGACGGGCAGTTGCCATGCCGGCCGGGAGGACCAAGGTATTGACGGGATTGAGCATGCTGGGTGGAATGTAGCCGGGAGCCGTTGGCACGCGTAAACCAGGTCCGCGGCGCCCGATCCGCGGAAAAAGGATGGGTCAAGCGTTGGATTGACACTCATTTTGCCTTGCGCGGCGCTAGCCGGACACCGAATCTGTGCCATCCCTTCGCCGAGTCCCTGCGTGCTCCTGCTCCGAACATTCGGCGCCCTTGAGTTGACGTCTGACACCGGCGAGCCGATTCCCGGTGCCGCCGCGCAGCGTAAGCCGTTGCTGATCCTGGCGCTCGCCGCCCTGGTTCCCGGCGGCGTTCCGCGCGAACGGCTGCTCCGGGCGCTCTGGCCCGGAACCGAACGCGCCCGCGCCCGCGCGACTCTCAAACAGCACCTCTATGCTCTGCGTCGCGCCACCGGAAATCCCCGACTGATCACCGGCTCGCCGCGCCTCCGGATCGCGTCGGATGCCGTCCGCGTCGATGCCCTGGATTTTGTCGAACACGTCGGCCAGGGCCGGCTCCGCGAAGCTGCCGAGCTGCTCCGCGGCGACTTGCTCGAGGACGTGACGCCGGCCGACGACCTGCTCGGCGAGCTCATCGCGGAGATCCGGGCCGGATACGATGCCAAGGTGGCTCTGGTCCGCCATGCCATCGCGGCGCAGCAGCAGAACCTGGCGTTGGCCCGGTCGGCGTCCTCGGCCTCCTTCGGCGTCGAGCGTGAGCTTGCCGCCGCGACCCGCCGGTTCGTGCGCGGCATGATCGCGCTTCCCTCCGACCGGACCGAGGCGCGGCACCGGACAGCGTCGCTCACCTGCGACCTGCTGGAGGGGCTGCGGGTCGCCGAACGGACCGGGCTCCCGCCCGCGCAGACCGAACCGATCCTCTGTGACGCCCTCGCGCTGTGGCGGCGCTCCGAACTGGTCCAGCGCATGATCATGGATCCCGTTGGCGAGCCCGGAGCTGGCGAGACGCTGGATTGGCTGGTCAACGGCGGGATTCGCACCGCGGATCCGATCGGGGCGGCGCTCGAGGAATTCGTGCTTGCCTGCGGGATCGCTGCACAGTATCGCGTGCGGTCGGCGTGGGAGTTGCGGGAGACAGTCGCCCACCTGGCCGCCGAGCCGCGATCCGGCACGGCACGCGTCCTCCTCGCCGGCCACTTCGGATCGCGCCACATCAGCGCCGTCGGTGCCGCCGTGCAGGCCAGCGGCGCCTCGCTCACCGTGGCCGATGCCGGTGCCATGGATTCCGCGTCGCTCTGGCTGGGTCCGGCGGCGGAGCGCGCTACACTTCTCCACGGTGATCTCTTCGCTGAATTCAGCCGCCTTGCCGAGAGTGGGCCGTTCGACGTGATCCTGGCGGGCAGTGCCCTTGACCAGATCGTCGGGCGGACCGCAACGTGGTTGGTCGAGCATCTGCTCGGCCTTCTGACACCGGGCGGAGCCGTGTGCCTGAGCGGTCCCGCGGCCGGCAATCCTTTCGGGTTGTGGCTTCGCCACATCGTGAGCTGGAACGGTGCGGAGAGGGACCCCGACGAGGTTGTGCTGCTGACCGGCACGGCAGGGGAAGCCTGTGACTTGCGGTGGAGCACCGATCCCGCTGACGAAGTCTGGACCGTGGCGGTCGTCCGGCGTCCGGCTCTGTTGGGACGCGCTGCCGCCATCGCCTGAAGGCCGTCGGCTGTCCGCAGCGGCAACAAGGGAATCGTGACAGCCGGGTGAGGCCGCACCCGGCCGGAATCGCATCCGACTCCGGATGCGCTCCGTCTCTGGCCGATCATGGGAGAACGCCGATGCGCAGAATGACCGCGGTGCTCTTGTGTGCGCTGTTCCTGCCAGGCTGCTATCACGCCGTCGTGACCACCGGCGCGACGCCGTCGCCGCAGGTGATCGAAAAGTCGTTCGCGTCGGGCTGGATTTACGGCCTGGTGCCCCCGAGCACCGTCGAGACCGCCGCGAAGTGCCCCAACGGCGTGGCGAAGGTGGAGACCCAGCTGTCGTTCGTCAATCAGCTGGTGGCCTTCATCACGTTCGAGATCTACACCCCGATGACGATCAAGGTGACCTGTGCGGCGGCGAAGATGGGCACGACCGGTACCGGCGATGCCGAGCTGCACGCGTCGGCCGCGGATGGACCGGCGGCGGTTCAGCAGGCGTTCAAGACCGCGGCTGACAAGGCGGTGCGCGAGCGGCGCGCGGTACTGGTGCAGGTCGGCCAGTAGCAGAAAGGCGCCAGTGGTCGGCGCCGGAACACCGGCGCCGGCCGCCGGCGAGTTGTTTCCCCGGTCAACTGTCCGACTGACCGGTTGCAATCCTTGTGCGATTGCGCTGCGGCCTGGAGTATAGGTCCGTTCACGCACCGTTCAACGATTCATTGCCGCCGGGAGACAGCATGCGCCTCGATGCCTTCGTGGTCATGGCCGGTATTGTGGCCGCTGCTGCCTGCAGTTCGGACGGCGGTGGCGGGGGCGGGGGCGGGGGCGGAGACGGGGACGGGGACGGCGGATCGTTATCGGTGACGGTGATATTCGAGATCCTCAACGAAAACGGAGATAACACGATCACGCGTGTGCAATGCTTTTGGGACGGGCGGTCGATCGACGATCAAACCTTTACCAGCGGTACATCTAGCGTCGCCGCCGGCGGGGGCGCGACGGCCTCGCCGGGTAAACACACCGCCACGTTGAAGCTCGTCGGTCAATCGGTGTCCTCGTCGGCGTATACCATCTATGAGGACGTGCACTCGGTCAACAACGACACCGGCGCAACGCAGGAAATCTCGCCTTCGTCCTTTTCGCGGACGTTGCACGCGGGCGATTCAATCAATTTTTCGGTCACGCTGCAATAGCGGCCGGCGCGTTACGTGTACTCGGTCCTCAGCATTCCGCTGCGGCGCCGTACAGATCCAACCAGGAGAAGCGATGCGTGTTCAGCTGATTGTCGGAATCGCGTTTGCAGTTGTGGCCCGCGCGGCCAGGGCACAAGACGGAGGGCCTCACGCCCAGCTGGTGGCCAGTTACGCCCGGACGTGGTGCGGAGGAAACGACTGCGGATCGGGATCGACGGGGGGCGTTGTCGTCGGCGTCGGGGCGATCGCCGGCAGCGGCAGTGTGGGTGTCATGCCGGAAGTGGCGGTGGAGCGCTTTCACCAGACGCTCGACCTGGGCGAGTTCGGCAGTTATGGGAGGACGGATTACCTGGGCCGGGTATCGATACTGGTGCGCCCGCGAGTCGGTAGCGGGTCGACATCGGCCTTCCTGCTGGCCGGACCGGAGCTGACCTACGAACTGCATTGCAGCTACTCCAACGGCGGCGGATCGTGCACCGGGTCGGGCAGCAACCGCATTGACTACGGGCTCGCCGTCGGCGTCGGCGTGGTCGCGGGGCGGGCTGTCATCCAGGCGCGTCTCGACCTGGGCTTGAAGAATTTCGACGACAGTCCGTTTACGGCGCGGAGCCGGTTGGCGACGATCGGTGCGGGCGTGGCGTTCTGATAGCAATGTCCCAGCTCAGTCGATCGATTGATGTGAAATCTTGACGTTCGTGCGGTCGCGACCTTTTCGGGCCTCTTCATGGAGAAGCCATGCTTCGGCGTTGGCACACTATCACGGCGGTGATCGGTCCAGCAATGGTGCTTTCCTCGGCATCCACCGCATGCGCCAGCCATGACATGACGACTTCAGTTGTCCCGCCGCCGTCACTGACTCCGGCAGCAGTCGTGATCGATTCTTCGCGGCTCGTTCTGATTTCGACACCCGATGAGTTGGCGGACGGTACCTACCGCTATTCCGTCTCGGGATCGTCGCCCACGATCGCGTCGGGGAACGTGATCGTCGGTGCGGCGGACGGCGGGTACCTTCGACAAGTACGATCGGTCACGATGGCTGGCGACGTCATGTCCGTTGAGACCGATCCCGCGGTTCTCACCGATGCCGTGCAGGACGGCGATTTCCATTTCTCATGGATGACGACGCCATCCGCCGATCTGCATCCCGCGCCGGGAACAGTGCGATGGGGCGCGCCAAAGTTCGAATCGCTCGTCGACGGTGTAACTATCCACAATGGGCGTATTGACCTCGACAACGTGATACTCCTGGGCGGGAGGGACAGCGGCCTGTCGATCCAGTCGGGAAGCATCACGTTCTCGCCGACGGCGACGCTGGATCTGTCGATTCAGCGTTCGGGAATCAAGCGGCTCGAGGCAGCAGTTGGCGGCTCGTTGGCGTACGATGCGGATCTTGTCTTCGGCGCTCAGGGCGCGGTCTCGCTTCCGATCGACTCGCTGCCAATCGCGACGTTCGATCAACCGTTTGTCGCGGCCATCGGCGACTGGCCGGTCTACGGCGATCTGGTGACGACATTCAGCATGCTGCCCACATTGACATTGAAGGGTGCTGCAACCGCCCAGACGGGCGTAACAGCAACCGGTTCGATGCAGGTGGGTGCGCTGTACGACGGCTCGTGGCATTCCGAGACCGGCCCGGACGGCAGTGTCACCGTCAAGCCGCTCACCGTGACCATCGGCGGCGATCTCGTGGCGAAGCTGGGACTCAAGGTCGAGTCGCAGCTCCTGTTCTATCGCACTGTCGGGCCGTACATGTGGGTCGAGCCCTACCTGCAGGCCAACGGCACGGTCGACCTCATCCACGCGATGTGGTCGACCAGCTGCAACGCCGCGCTCAACGCCGGCGTCGGCATCCAGATCAAGATCTTCAGTCATTCTCTGGTGGATTACGATTACGAGCACGATTTCTTCCCGGTATCGCCGGCGATCTGCTCGCATTCCGGCACCCTGGTGGCTCCTGGGACGATCACCGTGGTTTCGGGCGACGCTCAGACGGCTCCGGCGGGGGCGACGCTACCGAACCCGGTCGCAGTTCGCGTGCTCTCCCTCGCTGGCGCCCCGCAACAAGCCGTTCCCGTGACGTTCGCTTCCAATGATGGAGGAGGATTCAGTCCTGCAACGGCGTTCACGGACGCGTCGGGCACGGCATCGTCCAGATGGACCATGCCGGGCAGCCCCGGTGCCGCATCCGGCACGGCTACCGCCATGGGATACATCGGTTCTCCGGTCGCATTCACGGCGACGGCCGCCAATACCGCAGATTGTTCGCCGCAGTCGTACGCTCTGGGAACTGTGGCCAGCGGCGCCCTGGCGGCTGGCGATTGCACGCTCTACTTCGGCAATGAGTCGGTGATCGGCCTGGCCGACTTGTTCCTGACCAGCCTCGCCGCGCCAGCGACGGTCGTCGTCTCGATGAATGCATCGTCCTTCGCGCCGAGGCTTGACTTCAACATTGTACCGTCCGGAGCATACAACGAGGGCTTTGTGCCGAACCAGGGCGACCGGACCATGTCCTACAAGGCGATCGTTCCCGCCGGTCCGTTGTATATCCGACCCAACGGGAATGGTCCCGGTGCGGTCGGTGCGTACTCCTTTTCCGTCAACCTGGCCGCCGGCGATATCACCAATTGCGAAAAGGCCGCGCTGGCGGCAAATGTCAGCGCGTCAGAGCAGCTCCGCGTCACCGACTGCACCGGCGCGGGTGGCTACTACGATCGTTACCTGATCGCGATTCCGCCCCGCTGGACGGCCACCGTGACGATGCGCTCTACCGCCTTCGATTCGTACCTGGAGCTCACCGACTACTATGGCAGCCTTCTCCGATCCGATGATGATGGAGCCGGCGCTCGCGATGCACGAGTGACGTACACAAATCCGAACGCGGATGACTTTCTCATTTACTACGTTCTGGCGAAGTCAGCCGTATCCAGCGCGACGGGACCGTATACGATCGATGTCGCGCTGGCAGCCCCCGCCGGACTTCGTGAGAAAGGCGGGCCGGTCCGCGCGTTCGTCGCGCGGCCGTGATTCCAGGGACGTGGCTACGCAGACAGCCACGGAAGTCAAACAGTGAGTTGACCCGCGTTTTGCCTTGCGACATTTCGCGGCGCGCCGCACTATGGGCGCTGTTCTGCGTCCATCCCCAGGATGCCACACACCCACAGGAGGAATGATGCGCGCTCGTCTTTCCGTTGTCGGAGTCTGCCTCGCGGCGTTCGTTGCGGTCCGTCTTCCCGCGCAGGCATTCCAGGCCGGTACCAACTACATCGGGCCGTCGATCAGCCTGTCGACTTACGGTAGCACGGCGGCGTTCGGAGGGAACTTCGAGCACGCGATCAACGACAAGTGGGGATGGGGGGTGTCCGTGGGGTACTTCTCGTATGGCGATGCGGATTTCAGCTACAAGTTCATTCCGATCGGGGCCACCGCCAATTACCATTTTGTGGTTCAAGGCAACGAGAAGATCGATCCATTCGTCGGTGGCGGGCTTGGATACTGGATCGTCAGCACGAGCCACAAGGGGTCCTGTGTCGAGTTCGGGGTCGATTTCTGCCCCGACGCCTCGCGGTCGAGCGGACTGTTCCCGATCGTCATCGGCGGCGTACGCTACTGGGTCAAGGACAACCTCGCCCTGGTTGGTCGGCTCGGCTATGGCCTCGGCTATCTCTCAGTCGGCGTCGACTTCAAGATGTAGTCCGGATATTTCCGCAACCCGTCACCACGGAACCGCCATGCGCGCCAGGCTTGCCGTCGCCGTCCTCATGCCGTTGATCGTTCTGGCACCCCGTGCCCGCGCGCAGGGCGGTTCGAAGTCGTCCGAGGTGCTCACCAATCAGACCGTGATCCAGATGGTCCTGGCCAAGCTCCCCAAGGATGTGATCCAGGCCAAGATCCAGTCCTCGAAGACCGACTTCGACGTGACCGTGACCGGGCTGTCGGGGCTGGTGGCCAACAAAGTGCCCACCGACATCATCAAGTCGATGCTGACGTCGGGGCCGAAGAAATCGGGGAGTGAAGTGCTGACCAACGAGTCGGTGATCCAGATGGTCACCGCCAAGGTCCCGCACGATGTGATCATGGCGAAGATTCAGGCCACGAAGACCAACTTCGATGTGACCGCGTCGGGGCTGGTCAATCTCAACACCAACAAGGTGCCCAAGGACGTCATCAAGGTGATGATGGCGGGGAGCTAGTACCGCCTCCCGTGCACCCGCCGGAAGGCAATGTCGAACCCGATCATGGCGCTGAAGAAGCCGCGTACGCCCGACCGGATCGGCGGCGCGTAACCCTGCCCGCTGGTGGCACCGGTAACCTGCGACACCGACAGCCACGTTTCTCGCGCTTCGAACCGGATGGAATACCCCCAACGCGGTGCGCTGACGAACCCGGCGCCGGCTGACCAGCTGGGCCGCATCTCGCGCCAGCCGTTGTCGTTGTAGATCGTGATGCGCAGCGGTGCCGTCCCGACGATCCGGCCCGGTGCCTCGCCGTACTGGCTCGCCATGAACACCGTGCTCGACGGCGTGAACGCCAGTCCGACCGTGCCCACGACGAACGGTTGCAGGACGCTGTTGACGATCGGTCGGTAGATCGCCCCACCGTGAACCACGCTCGCGGCTGCCGAGACATTGGTAGAGGCCAGCGAATCGCACGCCGCGACCAGCGCTGGATCGCCGTTGTCGCGGATCATCTCGCAACGATCGTGCGGACCGAGACCGAGGTGCGTGAACTCCAGTGTCCAACCCAGGTGCGCCTTGGGGAAGTACGTCAGATGTCCGCTGACAGTGAGATTCGGCCCCAGATTGCGCCGTAGCGCGATGGTGTCGGGTGCGATCGTCGGCGAGGCGGATACAATCGGCTGCCTGGTCACGCTCCACAGCGCCGAGCCGCTCAGGCGCCCGATGGAAATGCCCATGGAGAGGCGCGCGGCGTCTTCGGTCTGGGCTGCGATCTGACCGGTAATGATCAACGGTACCACAGCGAACAGCAGGCGTCTCATGCCGTCCTCCGTTGCCAGCGGCGGTCCCCTACGCCACTCCCCGCGTCCGACACCGGAGATCAATCGCTTCGAGCAGCGTACCGCTTGATACTACCCCATTTCCCGCCGGGAGCGCGAGCAGCGCATCGGCACGAGCCATGGTGGCGATCATCCCGGACCCCTGCGAGGCGGCGACCGTGGCAATCGGAGCGGTACCGTCCCGCTCGGGCTCCAGCCGGCAGCGCAGATACTGCTCCAGCACCGGATCGGGGCGCAGGTCGGCTGCGTTCCGCACCACGATGCGCGGTGTCGCCGGTGTCCGGTGCCCCGCCGTTGCGCGGATCGCCGTGGCGCCGAACAATTCGAAGGTGACCATGGCGCTCACCGGGTTGCCGGGAAGCGCCAGCCACGGCCGCCCGTCGGGCAGCGAGCCGAACGCCGTTGGCCCGCCCGGACGGACCCGCACCCGCTCGAAGTCCAGCGCGACGTCGAGCGCCGCCATCGTGGCGCGGACGTGATCGTGGTCGCCGACGCTGGCGCCTCCGGCGGTGATCAGCAGGTCCCAGTCGTCGTTTGCGGCGATCGCGGTGCGCAACGCCCCGGGCGTGTCACCGGCGATGCCGAGCGGCACGGGAATTCCGCCGGCATCGTTCACCAGCACCAACAACGCGGCGGTATTTACATCGGCGAGCCGCGCGCCGGAGCGGATCGATTCCAACTGGTCGAGCGGCGCGATCTCGTCGCCGGTACTGAGCAGCGCCACGCGAGGGCGCCGGCGCACCAGAGGCGTCGCCAGCCCCAACGCGGCGAGGAGGGCGATGTGCCGGGCGGCCAGCACGGTGCCGGCCGGCAGCGCGAGTTCTCCTTCGGCGATGTCGGCACCCGCGGCGCGCACGTTGGCGCCGGCGTCCCGGTCGTCGAAGATCTGCACTTCCGCATTGCCGCGGTCGGTGTCTTCCTGACGGATGACCGAATCGGCGCCGGGAGGCAGGGGCGCGCCGGTAAAGATCCGCGCCGCCTCACCCGGCCCGAGCGCCGCGACCGGGAACATCCCCGCGGCAACGACTTCCCGCACGGTGAGGCGGACCGCGCGGTCGCGACGGGCGCCGCGGATGTCGTTGCCGCGCACGGCGTAGCCGTCCATCGCCGCGTTGGTCCACCGCGGCAGTGCGAACGGGGCGATGAGATCGTCGGCAAGCGCCTGGCCCGATGCATCGGTCAGCGGGATCCGCAGGGAGGGTTGCGGCCGCACCCGCGCGACGATCGCGTCGATCGCCTCGCGTACCGCGACGATCTTCATCCTCAGTAACGGCGGCCGGGTTGCCGGGTGAGCACCACGTCGAACCCGACCAGGATGCTCGGGAATCCCTTGATCACCGACCGTTCCGCACCCTTGCCGCCCGGATCCTGCCCCGGCTCGTACCCCTGACCCGTCGTGGCCTGCGTCACCGCGGTGAGTGCCATCCAGGTCTCGCGGAACTCCACGCGCAACTGATATCCCTGACTGGGCGCCGTTGCGATCCCGAATGCCGCCGTCCAGCTCGGGCGGATCTGCCCCCAGTGGGTATCGTTGTAGATCGTCAGATTGAGTGTGGTATCTCCGATCGCGCCAAAGATCGAGCGGGTCTCGACCGTGCTGGTCGGCGTGAAGGCAAGGCCGACAAGTCCCTCGAAGTACGGCTGCGCCCCGGCGCGCGGCAGCGGCCGCACGACCACGCCGCCCTGGACGGCGACCGTCGACGCGCTGCGATTGCTGGAGGACAGTGCCTTGCACGCCTGCACCAGCTCGGCGTCGCCGGCGTCGTACGCCACCGAGCACCCGTCGGTCGTCCCGAGTCCGAGGTAGGTGAATTGCCCGGTGAAGCCGATCCGCGGATGAGGATAGAACGTTACGTGTCCGCTGATCGAGATGTTCGAGCGCACGGTCCGGACCAGATTGAAGGTGTCCCGAACGGACTCGAAGCTTGACGCGATCGCCTGATCGGGGATATGCCACAGGCGTTCCTCACCGATCCATCCCGCAGAGATTCCCACGATAAGGTGCGCCTCGTCGTGCGTCTGGGCGCCGAGCCGGACGGGGCGGCACGCCGGCACGCTCGCGATGGTCAGCGCTGTGGCGCAGATCATTCGAAGGTTCACCGCGGACTCGCGGCGCCTGTGGTGGTCAGTCGATCCCGATGCAATCGGCCCATAACGTATCATCCTCGGCGACGCGCATGCGTACGACGGCGACATCCGGTGGGAGACGCGGCGCGACGCGTTCCCAGCACCACGCCGCCAGTGCCTCGCAGGTGGGCGCCAGCTCACCGGAGGCGAACTCGGCAATCACCTCATTCAGATGGCGACCGCCGAGCGGTGAAGTGACCTCTTCCGTCAGAATGTCGTCGAGCATGTCGAGGTCGATCACGGCCGGATCGGCGACCGGGCCGGTACGCCCCACGGTGCACTCGACGCGGTAGAGATGTCCGTGGTCGACGCCCTGACGGCCGCCGGCGAATCGGTGCCGCGCGTGAAACGACACGGCGCGCGTGAGCGTGCAGCGCGCCGCCGGCTTCACCACGCGATCCCGATTCCCAGCCGCACTTCGGGCGTCAGGGTGTACTGGTTGAGCGAACCGGTGGTATTCACCGCGTTGGAATGGTCCAGCGTGCCGGGCTGCTGCGACGGTTCGTTCAGGTACGACGCCGGGTAGACCAGCTTCCAGAAGAGCGCGCGCACGTCCGTCTGCACGAAGAGCCGCTGGCTGAGGAACCAGCGATTTCCCAGCCCGGGCGCGATGAAGAGCTTGGTACCGAAAGAGTAACCCGACGTGTCGATCGCGGGACCGCCCTGGCCGTGCACCACACCGAAGCCGATGCCGGCGTATGGCGCCAGATGATGCCACGTCTTGCCGCCGGTCAGGTTGAGCTGCGCGTTGAATTCGCCGGCGATCAGGCGCTGCGGAAAGAGGCCCTTGTTGCGCCTGGCGACCGAATCGTTGGCGTCGATGACCGACCGTTCGGTCGCCGCGGTCCAGATGCCGAACGAAACCTGGAGCGCGTTGCGGCCGCGGAGCACAAACCGGACGCCTTCGCCGAATCCGTTGCGGGCGCCCACCAGCAACGCGCCACCGGATCCGAAGATCCGGTCGCCACCGCCCTCGACGTACACCCCGTGCTCGATCGTGCGGTATGGCGACTGCGATGGCAGGTAACCCACCTGGGCGCTCGAGTGGAGCGGCATCGCCAGCAGCAATCCGGCGAGGATTCGCCATTTCATCCGCACAATCTATCCCGCCATGAGCGGTTTGCCGGTCATCTCGTCCGGTTGCTGCAGCCCCAGGAGCGCCAGCACTGTCGGCGCCACGTCGCACAGCGCGCCGCCGGAGCGAAGCGCGTGCACCGGTGTGCCGAACAGCGCCAGCGGAACCGGACTGGTGGTGTGCGCCGTGTGCGGCCCGCCGGTGACCGGATCGATCATCATCTCGGCGTTGCCGTGATCGGCGGTGACCAGTACCTGGACCCCGTGCTCCCTGGCGTCGTGCAGAATCCGTCCGAGACACCGGTCCACGATCTCCACCGCCTCGATTACGGCAGGGAAGACGCCGGTGTGGCCGACCATGTCGGCGTTGGCGAAGTTGGCCAGCAGGAAGTCGTACTCGCCGCGGCCGATCGCGCCGCAGAAGACATCCGTCACTCCCGCCGCGCTCATGGACGGTTGCAGGTCGTACGTTGCCACCTTCGGCGACGGGACAAGGCTGCGTTCCTCGCCGGGCCACGGCGGCTCGTTGCCGCCGTTGAAGAAATAGGTGACGTGAGGATACTTCTCGGTTTCCGCGGCCCGGAACTGCCGTCGTGCCGCCCCGCTGAGAATCTCGGCGAGGATGTGCACCATCGAAAACGGCGGGAACGCCAGCTCGAACGGAAAGGTCTGGTCGTACTGCGTCATCGTCGCGGCGAACAGTTCCGGCCGGTCGGAGATGTCGAACCCGTCGAATTGCGGCAACGCCAGCGCAGCGAGGATCTGGCGCATCCGGTCCGACCGGTAGTTGAAGCAGAAAATCGCGTCACCGTCGCGCATCGTGGCGACGGGCTCTCCTTCTGCTTCAATCACCAGCGGGTGCACGAATTCGTCGGTCTCGTCCCGATCGTACCCGGCGCGGATCGCGGCGACCGGGTCGGTGATGCGGGTGCCCGTGCCGTGCACCATTGCATCATATGCCAGCCGGGTCCGCTCCCACCGCTTGTCGCGGTCCATGGCGTAGTAGCGTCCGGTGAGCGATGCGAGCACCGTTCTCCCGGCGCCGTGCCGTGCGATGTCGCCGATGAGCCGGGCGACCACGTCTGCCGCCGATCTGGGCGGCGTGTCGCGGCCGTCGAGGAACCCGTGGATCGCTATCCGCGGTGCGCCGAGGCGGATCATCGCATCGATCGTGGCGAGAAGATGGGTGTCCATCGCGTGCACGCCGCCCGGGCCAAGCAGTCCGATCAGGTGCACGGTGCCGCCGGACTGGACGGCGTGCCCGGCGACATGAGCCAGCGCGGGAAGTGCTGCGAACTCGCCCGCGGCAATGCTCTTGTTGATTCGCACCAGATCCTGTGGCACGACGCGGCCGGCGCCGAGGTTGAGATGACCGACCTCGCTGTTGCCCATCTGCCCCTCAGGAAGCCCCACCGCGAGGCCGCTGGCATCAAGCAGGGTCGCCGGCGATGTCGCCATGAGCTTGTCCCACACCGGCGTTGACGCCATCGCGATAGCATTGCCCTCGACCTCGCGCCGCCAGCCCCAGCCGTCGAGCACGATCAGCGCGACGGGACTCGGGGATCGGGACGCAGCGGCCACTCGGGCTCCGGGGTGCATGGAGGTGGGGTCTCGAAACTAGTCGCGGCGGCGGACACGGCCAATCATCGCTGCGACGATATCTTGCGTGATGTCCATCCGGGTGATTCGTGGTCCGGCGTCGCGGCGCGAGCCGCGGGTCCCTTTGACGCCTGCCACCTCGGCCGATAGACTGCGGGTACCATGTCCGTGAGCATCGTTCGGCAAATTTTCGTCCTCGCAGCACTCGGTGGCATCGCCGGCGCGGCACGCGGCGGCGCTCAGACCGCGGTGCTCAGTGCCGACACCGACCTCGCCAAGGATTCCAGCGGTGCGGTCGCGCTGGTGCATCTCACCAAGGGGACCGCCGTCAAGACCGGCGCGGTAGTCGGCGGCTGGACGGTGGCCACCGTCGACGGCTGGATCGCGGCCGACGCGCTGCACGACGACAAGCGGGCCGGTTTCGACGTGAGCGTCGCGCCGCAGAACGGCACCCCCATGCGCGCCCGCCCGGTCGATGGCGCGGTGCTGGGTACCGCACGATTCGGCGCGCTTTTCAATCGTGCAGACACGGCGCAGGGGTGGGCGCACGTGCGCCGCACCGGGTGGATCGTCTCGGCGGCGCTCACAGCCGCGTCAGCTGCGGGCCCGGCGGCCACGCCACCCGCCTCCGCCGCGCCGGCGAGTACCCCGGGGACCACGATTCTCGGCGGCTCGGTGCTGGCCCTGAGCGCGGGCGGGTCACCCGCCGCGACGCTGGGTTTGCCGATCCCCGCGCAGGTGCTGGGACATCAGGGAGGCTGGGCCCATGTCCGTATCGACGGCTGGGTGCGCGACGGTGTTCTCGCCGACGGGTCGCCGGCCGAAGGTATTACCGCGGCCCAACTCCGCGCCGATCCCGACAAATACGTCGGCCAGACCGTGGAATGGACCGTGCAGGTGCTGGCGGTGCAGATCGCCGACGAACTGCGCCCCGAACTCCCGCAGGGCGAACCATACGTGCTCGCCCGCGGCCCGCTGCCGGAGAGCGGATTTGTCTACATCGGCGTGACAAAGGATCAGGCGGACATGTTTCGCCGGCTGGAGCCGCTCGCGAAGGTTCGCATCCGGGCGACGATCAAGGCAGGCCGTTCGAAGTTCCTGCCGACGCCGGTACTCACCTTCGTGCAACGGATCGAGTAGCAAAGGAGCGACCGTGAACGACCAGCTCAAGGACCGCATCATGCGTGCGGTGGAATCACTCCCGGACGACCGGGGATATCAGGTGCTCGACTACGTCGAGTTTCTCGACAGCAAGTACGCCGAGCGCGCCAACCCCGACAATGCCTTCACCCGGATGACCGACAAGGCGCAGGACCTGATGCGCGCGGGGAAGATACCGCTCGACGCCATCAGCGGCACGGTGAGCTTCTTCGACGGTGCCTCGAAGGTGATGAAGGGACTGGCCTCGGCAGCGCAGGCCGTTGTCGACGAGGCGGCGAAGACGGCCCAGGGCGCGGTGACTCCCAAGTCGGGATCGGCACCGCCGCCGGCGCCGAAGGAAGGCGCCGAATAGCCGGCGCCGCGCTTACTCCCACTGCTGCAGCGGATCTCCCAGCACGTCGAGTCTCGGCGTGATACCGAGTCCCGGCGCGCCTGACGCCGCCAGCCGCCCGTTGCGGCGCCGCGGTGCGCCGTCGGCGAACGACACGGTGACGTACGAATTGAAATCCGTCGCGGAAAAGAGAAACCGCTCCGGCGTGCTGTGCGCGAGATGCGCGATCGCCGCGGTGATGATGTCGCCGCCCCAGGTATCCTCGATCGTCATCGCAATGCCGAGTGAGACGCAGAGATCGCGGATCTGCCGGGCACGCGTCAGGCCGCCGACCTTGGAGATTTTCAGGTTGATGACATCCATCGCCCGGTCGGCCGCACCCCGCACCACCATGCCCACGCCGTCGATCACCTCGTCGAGCACGAAGGGCCGGTCGGTGTGCTGCCGGACGGCGAGGCACTCCTCGTAACTGGCGCACGGCTGTTCGATGTAGACATCGATGTCACGGATCGCCTGTGCCACACGAATCGCCGCATGCTGCGTCCATCCGGTGTTGGCGTCGGCGACCAGGATGTCGCCACGCTGGAGGACGGCGGCGACGGCGCGGATCCGCTCGATATCGACGTCAGGATCGCCGCCGACCTTGAGCTGAAACTTCCGGTATCCCTCGGCGCGGTAGCCGCTCACGCGCTCGGCCATCGCCGCGGGCTCTTGCTGCGAAATCGCGCGGTAGAGAGCGAAGTCGTCGCGCTCGCAGCCGCCCATCAGGGTCGCGACCGGGAGGCCGCTGGCCTGCCCGAGAATGTCCCAGCAGGCCATGTCGATCGCAGACTTGACGTACGGGTGGCCGCGCATGGCGCTGTCCATCCGGTCGTTGAGCACGCCGAGCGCACAGGGATCGGCGCCGAGCAATTGTGGGGCGAGTTCGGCGATGCCGGTCCGGGCGCCGGCGGCGTAGGCCGGGAGGTACGCCGGCCCGAGCGGACAGACTTCGCCCCACCCGGTGAGTCCGGCGTCGGAATCGATGGCCACTATGGTACTATCAAACACAGTGACGGCGTTGCCGCCCGACCACTTGTAGCTCCCCTCGTGGAGCGGCAGTTCGACGCGATAGACGCGGATCGCCGTGATCCGCATCAGGCGATGTTCGCCGCGTTGCGCGACGCCACCCACAGGGTCACTGCGGTGTAGAGCAGCACGCCCACCACGATCCACTTCACCACGGTGAGCGGCAATTCCTTGACCAGAAACGCCGCCACGAACACGCCCGGGACCCCGCCGATCGCGAGCCCGAGCGCGGCCCGCCGGTTGAAGCGTCCCGCCCGGTAGAACCGGAACGCCGCGACCGGAAGCATCAGCGACGCCGACGCCGCCATGATCGGGAAGACCGCCTTTTCATTCATCCCGAGGAGATAGGTGACCGCCATCGTCGGAGCGTAGTTGCCGATGCCCAACGAAATCAGCGAACCAATCACCAGGCTCGCCGCGACGGCGACCGCCAGGGTGACCCCGCTGAAGCCGATCGTGCCGGCGGTGTGCGACAGATCGAGGAGCATCCGGACTGCCATGAACCCGGCTGTGATCACCAGCGCGATCGCCATGCCGCGCTGAATGGTGCGCCGCGGCCAGCGAGCTACCACGCCGGCGCCGAACCACGCGCCGATACCGGCCGCAATGACCATGGTTACGATCGTGGGAAGATCGATCAGGCCGCCGAGCAGGATGATGAAGATCACGGCCTCG
Organism: Gemmatimonadales bacterium; assembly: GCA_050732975.1. Taxonomy (GTDB): domain Bacteria; phylum Gemmatimonadota; class Gemmatimonadetes; order Gemmatimonadales; family GWC2-71-9; genus Palsa-1233. The sequence continues at coordinate 5,627 of JBOHRZ010000002.1, read as the reverse complement.
GAAATCGTGGGGATGGCGTGGCCGACATTGAGTGTCCCGGGAATGTCTGCGTCGTCGATCAGTCGGCCCAGACGGAGCACCGCCGTCGTCGTGGCGAACGATCCGATGCCCAGCGTGTCGAAGAAGTCGGTGGCGAAGCCGAGGAGAAAGAGGCCGCCGGTCGGCGCGGTGCGCGCGGTTGCGGGTGCGGATTCCGGAGCAGCGGACATCAGCGATCCTTCCTGATGGTATGTCGAGAGCGGAGAGCAAATGTAGCCCGGCGCCCAGGGCCCAGCGCCCGGGGCCCAGCGGCGAGCGCACAGCGCACAGCGCCCCGAGCCGGAGCTCGGCGAGGCCCCGCGGTTCCGATCTCCGGACGCTGGGCCCTGGTCGCTGGGCCCTGGTCGTTGGGCGCTGGTCTCTGTGCGCCGGCCTCCGTTTGCGCCCCGCTCGTACGCCGCCTTAGCTTTGAGGATGTCCGCCGCAGACAGCCCGCACCCCGGACCGACCTCACGATGAGTCGAATCCGGTCGGCGCCCGGCCTCACGTTCGACGACGTGCTGCTGATCCCGCGACATTCGTACGTCCATCCTCGCAACGTCGGCACGGCCTCCCGCTTCACCCGCAGCATCCCGCTCAACATTCCGCTGGTCTCGGCCGCGATGGACACCGTGACCGAAGCCGACATGGCGATCGCCATGGCGCGGGCCGGCGGAATCGGGGTGATCCACAAGAACATGTCCGTCGATCGCCAGGCTGCCGAAGTCGACCGCGTCAAGCGGAGCGAGAGCGGCATGATCATGAACCCGATCACACTCGGGGCCGAACGGCCGATCCGTGAGGCGCACGCATTGATGCGCCGATTCCGCATCTCGGGCGTGCCGATTGTCGACGGGTCCGGCCGGTTGGTCGGCATCATCACCAACCGGGACCTGCAATTCGAGTCCAACCTCGAGCGTCCCATCGCCGAAGCGATGACGCGCGAAGGACTGATCACCACGCCGGTCGGCACCACGCTTGCCGAAGCCGAGGCGATCCTGGCGCGCCACCGCATCGAGAAGCTGCCCGTCGTCGACGAGCACGGCGTGCTCAAGGGTCTGATCACCGTCAAGGACATCTTCAAGCGCCGCGACTTCCCCGACGCGAACAAGGATCAGCATGGCCGGCTCCGCGTCGCGGCCGCGGTCGGTGCCGGGCCCGATGTCCAGGTGCGAGCTCGCGCCCTGGTGGCCGCCGGCGTCGACGTGGTTGTCGTCGACTCGGCCCACGGCCATTCGCAGGGAGTCCTCGATACCATCGGCACGTTGCGTGAGGCGTTTCCCGACGTGCAGCTCGTCGGCGGCAATGTGGCGACCGAATCCGGGGCGCGGTCGCTGATCGAGCGCGGCGTCGATGCGATCAAGGTGGGCATCGGGCCGGGTTCGATCTGCACCACGCGCGTGGTGACCGGCGTCGGGGTGCCGCAGTTCACCGCGATCGTCGATGCGGTCACGGGCGCCGGCGACATCCCCGTGATCGCCGACGGCGGCGTCAAGTATTCGGGCGACGTGGTCAAGGCGCTGGCGGCGGGTGCGGCCAGCGTGATGATGGGGTCGATGCTCGCCGGCACCGAGGAGAGCCCCGGTGAGAGCATCCTGGCCGAAGGCCGCCGTTTCAAGCTGATCCGGGGGATGGGATCGCTGAGCGCGATGCAGGATGGCTCGGCCGATCGCTACTTTCAGGAGGGCGAAGTCGCCGTCTCCAAGCTGGTACCGGAAGGAATCGAAGGACGGGTGCCGTACAAGGGCCCTGTCGCCGATGTGCTGTTCCAGATGGTCGGCGGCCTGCGCAGCGGCATGGGCTATTGCGGTGTCACGGACATTCCCGGCCTGCAGCGCGACACCGAGTTCACCCGGATCACCCCGGCCGGCCTGCGTGAGTCGCACCCGCACGACGTGACCATCACGAGAGAAGCACCGAACTACAGCGTCTGAAGCTCAGCGTCTCAGCGTTCCCGACCTTCAACCCGGAATGGTCATGGGCCTCTTCAGCACCAAGAATGTCAGCGACCTGCAGGCCGAAGCCGACTCGTCGCACAGTCTCAAGCGTGCCCTCACGGCGACCAACCTGGTCTTTCTCGGCATCGGCGCGATCATCGGCGCCGGCATCTTCGTGCTTACCGGCCAGGTGGCGGCGACCGACGCCGGCCCTGCCGTGGTGCTCTCGTTCGTCCTCGCGGGAAGCGGCTGTCTCTTCGCCGGACTCTGTTACGCGGAGTTCGCTTCGATGATCCCGATCGCCGGGAGCGCGTACACCTACGGCTATGCGACGATGGGAGAGCTGATCGCGTGGATCATCGGTTGGGATCTGATCCTCGAGTACCTGTTCGCGGCCTCCACCGTCGCGGTGGGGTGGGCGGGCTACTTCAGCGCTTTCATGACGGAGCTCGGCATCAAACTTCCGCCGGCACTCATGGGCGCTCCGCTTGACGTTCAAGGGAGTACTCACCTGGTGCGGGCGCAGATCTGCGTCGACCCTGCCACCGGCGGCGTGGCGTACGACGCCGCGGCGCACACCCTGGTGTCGGCCGGCGACTGTCTTAGCAGGGGATACCACTTCGCCGCCGGCATCCTCAACGTGCCGGCCATGGCGCTGGTCGTCCTCCTCACCGTGGTGCTGGTGATCGGCATCAAGGAATCGGCCCGGTTCAACAACGTGATCGTGATCCTCAAGGTGGCGATCGTGCTGGCGGTGATCCTGTTCGGCATCAAGTACATCAATACCGCGAACTGGCATCCGTTCATTCCGGCCAATACCGGTGAATTCGGTCATTTCGGCTTCAGCGGGATCGTTCGCGGGTCGGCGGTGATCTTCTTTGCCTACATCGGATTCGACGCGGTGAGCACCGCGGCACAGGAGGCGCGCAATCCGCAGCGCGACCTGCCGATCGGCATCCTCGGGTCGCTGGCGGTCTGCACCGTGCTGTACATCGCGATGGCGCTGGTGATGACCGGCCTCGCCCATTACACGACACTCAATGTGCCCCATCCGGTGTTCGTGGCAATCGATGCCGCGGGCCCGCCGCTCAAGTGGCTGGGCTTCTTCGTCAACATCGGCGCCATCCTCGGGCTGGCTTCGGTGGTGCTGGTGATGCTGATGGGGCAACCGCGCATCTTCTATTCGATGTCGCGCGACGGCCTGCTGCCGCCGGTCTTCTCGACGGTGCATCCGACCTTCCGCACGCCATACATCGCCACGATCATCACCGGGAGCGTTGCCGCGCTGATCGCCGGCTTCTTTCCGATCGGGCTGCTCGGCGAGCTGGTCTCGATCGGCACACTGCTCGCCTTCGTGATCGTCTGCGGCGGTACCTGGGTGCTGCGCCGGGCGCGCCCGGAACTGCCGCGGCCGTTCCGCACGCCGTGGGTGCCGACGGTGCCGATCCTCGGGATGCTGATCTGCGGCTACATGATGTCCACCCTGCCGGGCGCAACCTGGCTGCGGCTCATCATCTGGATGGCGGTCGGGCTCTGCATCTACTTCTTCTACGGCCGGTTCCATTCACGGCTCGCCGCGGGAGGAGTCGCGTCATGAACCTCTTCGCCACCAAGTCGATCAGCGTGCTGCGGGCCGAGGCGGAATCGACCGGCGAGCATTCGCTGCGCCGCACGCTCGGTCCGCTCAACCTCACCGCGCTCGGGATCGGTGCCATCATCGGCGCCGGGATCTTCGTACTCACCGGGCAGGCCGCCGCGCTGTACGCCGGCCCCGCAGTTCCGCTCTCGATGATCATCGTGGGGATCTCCTGTGCCTTCGCCGGTCTCTGCTATGCGGAGATGGCCAGCGCGGTGCCGGTGGCCGGCAGCGCATACACCTATTCGTACGCCACGATGGGCGAACTGGTCGCCTGGATCATCGGCTGGGATCTGGTGCTGGAATACGCCGCCGGCGCGGCCGGCGTCGGCGTTGGCTGGTCGGGGCATCTCGTGGATCTCTTCAGCAACTTCGGGATCACCCTGCCGGCCAACCTCACCAACGCCCCCACCGCGTGGTGCGCCGCGATCGACGTCACCCAGCACCTGGCCAACTGCGCTCACACCGGATTCAACCTGACCGGCGCGGTCGTCAATCTGCCGGCCGTGGTGATCGTGGCGATCATGTCGACCATCCTCGTCATCGGGATCAAGGAATCGGCCACGGTCAACAATTTCATCGTGATTCTCAAGGTCGCGATCGTACTGCTGATCGCCGGCGTGGGGCTGGCCCACATCACCCCGGCAAACCTGCACCCGTTCATTCCGCCCAACGCCGGCAGTTGGGGCACCTACGGCTGGTCGGGTGTGCTCCGTGGTGCCGGTCTGGTCTTCTTCGCCTACATCGGATTCGACGCCGTGAGCACCGCCGCGCAGGAGGCGAAGAATCCCCAGCGGGATCTGCCCATCGGCATTCTGGGCTCCCTCGTGATCTGCACCTTCCTGTACATCCTGGTGTCGGGCGTGCTGGTCGGCATGGTTCCCTACACCGAACTCAACGTCAACGCACCGGTCGCGCTGGCGATGCAGAAGGTCGGGGCGCCGCACTTCGTCCGTGTGCTCGTCGATGTGGGCGCGGTGCTCGGCCTCGGCTCGGTGATCCTGGTGATGCTCCTCGGCCAGTCGCGAGTGTTCTACTCGATGTCGCGTGACGGTCTGCTGGGACGCTGGGGTTCGCAGGTCCATCCCCGGTTTCGCACTCCGTACCTCTCGACGGTCTTCACCGGCATCGCGGTCGGCCTCGCGACCGGGATTCTCCCGTTGCAACTCCTCGGTCAGCTGGTGAACATCGGCACGCTGCTCGCCTTCGTGCTGGTCTGCGCCGGCGTGCTGATATTGCGGCGCACCCGTCCCGACCTCGACCGGCCGTTCAGGACCCCGTTTGTTCCGGTCGTGCCGATTCTCGGGATCATCTGCTGCCTGGGACTGATGGCGACCTTGCCCGGCGACACCTGGCTGCGGCTCATCGTCTGGCTGATCATCGGGTTCATGATCTATTTCGGGTACAGCCGCAGGCACAGCGTCCTGCAGCGCGAACGCGAAGCGGCAGCCGGCGCGCGCCCCGCAACCGGGTGAACAGCGAAGCTTCCGGCGGCTTGCAGGCCGCTGCGCTGGGCGTCGCGGCGCTCCTCGAACCGGGGCGCCGCGTCTGTCTTGTCACGCACGTCAATCCCGATGGCGACGGGCTCGGCTCCGAGGTGGCGCTGGTGCACCTGCTGCGTCGGCGCGGCGTCGACGCGCTGATCACCAATCCCACACCGACGCAGAGCCGGTTAGGTTTCCTGTTCGACTCAATCCCCGATGCCGACGGCAGCGCCCGAGCGGTCCGGGAACTGCGCCGGGCCGACGCCATCGTGGTCGTCGACATCGCCGATCTCTCGCGTCTCGGCAACCTCGGCGAAACGGTTCAGGAACGCGGTGTGCCGGTGGCCTGCATCGATCATCACGCCAGCCCGGGCACGCTCCCCGACGGTCCGCGCCTGATCGACGCCACCGCCGCGGCGACCGGCGAACTGGTGTTTTCCCTGGCGAAGGCGGCCGGATGGCCGCTGTCGGTTGACGCGGCGCGCGCGCTCTACGTTGCACTGGTTACCGATACCGGGGGGTTCCGGTTCTCGAATACCAGGCCCGCGACGC
>JBOHRZ010000001.1:0-30502 GCA_050732975.1 Gemmatimonadales bacterium | reverse complement strand
GTTCCGGTACGGCAGCGCCTGGATGGTCCCGACCGCGGCGACCTGGGGGACGGCGGCGATGGCGGCAACCGCCGGTGTCAGGAAACGATGCACGCTGCTGTTGTCGGGATATGCCTGCGGCGACACTGTCACGTTGAACGTCAGCACCGGCGCCGCGTCGAACCCCGGGTCGCTGCCGGCGAGACGCGCGAACCCCTTGAGCACCAGGCCTGCGCCGACCAGCAGCACCATCGAGAGCGCCACCTCCGTGACGACCAGCACCGAAAGCGCCCGATGATGCCCGCGACTCATCCCGCCGCCGCGCCCACCGCGCAATGCATCCTGCGGATCGGTCGCCGAGCTGCGCCACGCCGGCCACGCGCCGCACGCCGCGGCCACGATCGCGGCGATCAACAGCGCGAAGCCGACCACCCGGAAGTCGATGCCGAGGCCGACCAGCTGAGGAAGACTCTGCGAGGCCAGCGTGCCGATGGTGCGCACTCCGACCCAGGCGAGCCCGATGCCGGCGGTCACGCCGATCGCCGCGAGGAGGAGACTCTCGAGCAGCATCGGGCGCATCACAGCCCAGCGCCCTGCGCCCAGCGCCAGGCGAACCGCCGTTTCGCGGTCGCGCCGCACGCCGCGGGCGAGAAACAGGCTCGCCACGTCGGTGGCCGAAATCAGCAGTACCACGAACACCGCGCCGAACATGAGGAACAGCGGCTGCGCGACGGCCTGCACCGCTTCGGCCTGCATCGAAACGACGTGGACGCCCTCGCCCTGCATGTAGCTGAAGCGCGCGGCGAGTCCGGCGTGGAGCTGATTCAACTGAGCGGTGGCACTCGCCGCCGTTGCATGGGGAGCGAGACGACCCATGATCATCAACCAGTTGGAGCCGCGATTGGCGAGTTCCTGCGGGGTGAAGCGCATCGGCAGCCAGAGCGAAGACTCCAGCACCTGGCCATCGCGGGGAATCCGGAGCCCGCGCGGCGCGATCCCGACGATGGTGACCTCGCGGCCGTCGATGCGAAGAGCCCGTCCGACGACGCCGGGATCAGCGCCGAACCGCCGGCGCCAGAACTCGTCGCTCATCACCGCAACGGCGGGCTGCGACGGATCGTCATCCGTGGGCGTGAGGAGGCGCCCGTGCTCGGCGGAGACGCCGAGCATCGGGAAGAATTCGCCGGTCACCCGCAGACCGGTCACTTGCAGCGCCTGACCGGGAAGCGACACCAGGGGCGAGTTATACGCGATCGCGATCATCGACGAGAGCTGCGTCGCGCCGCGGGCGAGGTCCTCGAAGTTGGCAGCCGACATCGGCCAGTCGTTGCTCTGCGGCGCGGTTCGGTAGACCTGCACCAGCCCGGCCGGATCCTTGAACGGCGGCGGCTGGAGCATGGCGCGATCGATGGCGCTGGACACAGCCGTGGTGGCGCCGAGACCCAGCGCGAGGCAGGCCACGGCACAGAAGGACACTGCGGGCGAGCGGACGATGCCGCGCCAGGCGTGGCGAATGTCGCTCAACGAGAAGAAGGCCATGACCGGGATCCTGAACGAGACGATGGTTCGACGCCGCAAAGCGGAGGATGGTTGCCGGCAGGGGAAAGTTAGAAGTGAGAAGTGGGACGCCGGCTGCGCGGCAGGCCGCCGCGTGTGCCAGCGCCCGATCATGGCACGTCCCGCCCCATGACAGCACAGGGGGCGGCGATGCCGGAGGCCGGAACCATGACCGTCGATTCGTGCAGCTTCGAACCGCTCCGCCGGAGCTAGCCACGTGACGCCCCGGCTTCGTCCCCCCGCGGGAATGGTGCGGCTGATCATCACGATCATCGGCAGTGCGATCGTCGCGCTGGTGTTCCTCGCGGGCGTGGATCTCAAGCCCCGGGTCGACGAGGCGTTCTTCTTCTCCTCGCATGATCGCGCGCTTCGCGCCGACAGCGCGATCGTGCGGACGTTCCCCGACACGCCACTACTGATCGTGCTTGCCAGCGGCGACCTCCGCTCGCCGAGCTACGTTCGTGACATCGGTGAGTTGACGGCAGCGTTGCACCTGGTTCCCGGCGTCACCTCGGTCGAATCGCTGGCGGAGGGCCCCAAGGACGTCGACGACGCGCTCGAGAGCCCACTCTGGCGCCGGCTGCTGATTACCGGCGACGAACGCGGCAGCTACCTGGTGATGGGCACCAATCCACGGGCACCAACGGCCCCGATGGTCGACCGACTCCAGGCAATCCAGCAGCGGTTCGATCGCCCGGGATTCCGGCTCGCTGTGTCCGGTGGGCCGTACATCACGGAGTTGATCAGCCGCAACCTCGAGCATGATCTCCGCGTGTTCAGCCTCGCCGCCGCTCTGGTGTTCGGGCTGGTGCTCTTCGCGATCTTCCGCCGGCTTCTCGTGGTCGCGGGGGCATTGCTGGCCTGCTTCGACGCGAGCGCCACGACACTGGCCGCCGCCCATCTGCTCCACATCCCGATCGGGCCGCTCACCGCCAATCTGTCGACCATGGTCTTCGTGATGACGCTGTCGCCGATCGTCTTCCTGACATTCAACTGGACGGCCACGGCGCCGGAGAACATCGCCGAGGGCCGCGATGCTGTGCGAGCAGCGATCCGGCGGACCATCACGCCCTCGTTCTGGAGTTCGGTGTGCATGACCCTGGGCTTCGCGTCGCTGCTCCTCGTCGCCTCGACGCCGATGCGGAATCTCGGCATGACGGGCGCGATCGGGGCGGCACTGGCGCTGGCAAGCGCCTACCTCGTCCATCCGTCGTTTCTGGCGCTGGCGCGCCGACCGGAGGGCGGCAGTCCGCTCCGCATGCGCTCGCCGCGCTGGGACCGGTTCTTCGCACGCCGCCATCCGGCGCTCGCGGCGCTGATTGCGGTGGTGACCGTCGCGGCGGCGGCCGGATTGCCGCGACTGGATACCGACCCGCCGTTGCCCCAATACTTCCACGCCGGAGGTCCGATCCGCACCGGACTCGAGCGCGTCGACCGTGCCGGCGGCAGCACGCCGCTCAAGCTCGTGGTCCGGGAGCGAGACGGCGCGCCGCTCAATCATCACGAGGGTTATGAGCGCCTGAAGGCGCTGCAGCAGACGCTGGAAGCCGATCCGTCGGTCGGCAGCGTCATGTCGCTGGCACCGATCCTGGCCGAGGCCCACCGGGCGCCGTTCGCGTTCCTGGCATCCACCGAACATCTGATCCACATTCTCGACAGCCCGAAGCACGGCAGTGTCGGCCGGCAGTTCATCAACGGGGACCGCACCGAGGCGCTGTTCTTTCTCCGGATGCGGGAGAGCACGCGCAAGGCGCCGCGGCGCGCCATCATCAACCGGCTGATCGGCAAGGCTGCACGCGACGGATTTCGCACCGTGTCGGTCGGGGGACTCTACAACCTGCAGAGCCGGATGTCGGCGCTGCTGACGACCAGCATCGTCACCGGTGTGCTGCTGCTGCTCGGGATCTTCTCGGTCATGGGGCTGGTGTTCTCCCGCTCGTGGCGGGTCGCCGCGGCGCTGCTGGTGAGCCTGGTGACCATCCCGGTGATCATCCGCGGAACCATTGCGTGGCTCGGGGTGCCGCTCGACTTCGTCACGGCGTCGGCTGCGAACCTCGACCTGGGGATGGGGGTCGACGCAATGATCTATCTCACGATGCGCGCGCTGTCGCGACGCCGGAACGGCGATTCGGGAGCGGCCTGGTCGGAGGCGACGCGCGAACTGTGGCGTCCGATCGGGACCTCGCTGCTGATCATCTGTTGCGGCTTCGGTGTCTTCCTGCTGTCGAGCTTCCCGCCGACGCAGCGCTTCGGGTGCTTCGTCATTGCGGGGTCACTGACCGCCACCGCGAGCGCGTTGCTGGTGTTTCCGACGCTGGCGCGCGGGCGTGGGCCTGATCCCAAGCGGAGGCGGCGCGACGTTCACCGGCGGCCGCGTCGGCAAGGGGCGGCACTGGCGCAGCGCACCGAATAGCCAGCCGGCCCGGTCGGGCACCGGGTTCCTTACGTTTGTGGATGCGCGAGGAGCAGCGATGACCTGGGCCGCCATCACCGGGTGGGGAGCGTGCCTTCCCCCCGCCGTCCTGACCAATCACGACCTCTCCACGTTGCTCGACACCAGCGACGAGTGGATCACCACCCGCACCGGAATGCGCGAGCGCCGGATCTCGCACGTCACGGCGGGTGAACTGGCGGCAGTCGCCGGCGCGCGCGCGCTTGCCTGCGCGGGGCTCGACGCCGCCGACCTCGACCTGATCGTCTACGGCGGCACCAGCAACGACGAGATCTGCCCCAACAGCGCGTCAGGAGTCCAGATCATGCTGGGTGCCACCCGCGCGGCATCGATCGATCTCAACACCGCGTGCACCTCATTCTGCTACGGCCTCGCGGCGGCGACGGCGATGGTCCGCACCGGCGTGGTCCGCAACGCGCTGGTGATCGGCGTCGAGTTGATCTCGCGCTACATGGATTGGAGCAATCGCAACGTGGCGGTGCTGTTCGGCGACGGCGCGGCGGCCGTCGTGGTGCAGCGGAGCGAGCGCGAGGAAGGACTGATCGGCAGCGTCCTGGGCTGCGACGCCGAATCGCGGCAGACGCTGCGGGTCCGCGGGGTCGGGTGCGCGTATGCCGGCCGCGGTGTGACGCTGGGCGATACCATCTGGGACTTCGACGGACCGGCGATCTTCAAGCGCGCCGTGCAGGCGATGTCGGCCGCATCGGCGCGGGTGCTGGAGCAGGCGGGATTGTCGGCTGATGACGTCGACCTGGTGGTGCCGCACCAGGCCAACCTGCGGATCATCGAGGCGGTCGCGAAGTCGGCCGGCATTCCGATGGACAAGGTCATACTGACCGTCGAGAAGTACGGCAACATGAGCGCGGCGACGGTGCCGGTGGCGCTCACCGAGGCGCTCGCGGCCGGACGGGTCAAGCCGGGAGCCACGATCCTGATCCCGGCGTTCGGCGGCGGCCTTACCTGGTGCGCACTGCTGGTGCGCTGGGGTGATCGCATCACCCCTTTGGGCAACTCCGCCGCGACGTTGCCGCCGTGCACCGCGACCGCGCTGGAGATGGTGAACGCCATTCGCGCGGGACAGGACCCGCACCATCGTTCCCGCGAGGGGTTGATGGCACCGGTGCTGGCCGAAACGCGCGGGCGCGGTCCGTAGCCCGGGGCCCAGCGCCCAGCGACCAGCGCCCAGCGACCAGCGCCTCCTTCTCTCCTTCTCTCCTTCTCTCCTTCTCTCCTTCTCTCCTTCTCTCCTTTTCTCCTTTTCTCTTTACTGCATCCCGCCGGCTTTCATCAGCGCATTCTTGCCACCCACGATCGGGATCGTGACATAGGAGTGAGCGAGATCGACGGTCAGTTCCGTTCCCGGCTTCGGCCACAGCGTGAACTCCGCATCGCTCGACATGATCATCACTGCGAGGCGCTTCCCGGCCGGGACGAATTCGTCGTCGGGCTCGAGGTCGAAGGTCAGGTCGTAGAACTTTCCCGGCATGAGTGATTCGCCGTGCGCGGTCGATTCGTAGTTGCCGCCGTGCGTCAGCGATTTGTAATTGCGAATGTCTGCCCAGCCGCGGTCGATCAAGCCGACGTGGCTTTCGGACTGCCGTCCCGCCGAATCGTAGGGCAGCATCACCAGCCAGACGCTGAGATTCGCGGCCGGCTTGCTGGACGCGATCCGGAGCGTGACGCGCGGCGTGCCGGAGATATGCACCGTATCGCTGAGCGTCGCCGTCGCATACAACAGGCGATGGCTCGATCTGGCGGCCGACGCATCGGCGCTGCCGCTCTGATTCACATCATCGACCAGCTTCTCGGTGCCGGACGGCGCCGCGGTCAATGCCAAGCCGCCGATCCCGGAACCGCCGGCGGTCGGATGCAGATCGATCGGCACCGAGCCCGGAATCGGGAACGATGCGAACGGCGTGGGATAGACCGGCGGCAAACCCCTGCCCCGCCCGCCGAAGCCCCCGCGACCGCCTCTCCCGCCCCGACCCCCACGGCCGCCCCGGCCACCACGGCCGCCGTTGCTGGTGTCCGGCGGCGGCGGAGGAGGCGGATTCGCCGCCACCGAATCCTCGAACGCCTTGAGCCGCGCCACCTGGGGCGGGTACTGCATCGCGGCATCCTGGACGATCCAGACCGGCGGAGCCTTCTCGACGCCATTGTTCACACCATACAGGTAGTGCGAAAACCAGCGATTGACCATATCGGCGGGTGGATTGCCGCCGTGTCCACCGGTGTGCAGATAGATCGACACCGGAATGTGATCCGCTTTCATCGCGTTGTAGATCCGGACGCTGTGCTCCGGCACGACGTTGTAATCGTTGAATCCGTGCGCCAGCAGCACCGCTGCCTTGATGCTCTTGACATGAAGCAGCAGATCACGATCGAGCCAGAACTTGTTCATGTCTCCCGACGCGCGGTCCTGGCCTCGGGCAAAGATGCCGTTCTTCCAGATGCTGTCGCAGCGAGCGCGGTTGGCGGTGTCGCCGCTGGCGATGAAATCGTACAGCACGTCAACGTCTTCGCCGAGATACCCGCCGGGCGAGCGCACCAGGCCGTTGCTGCGGTAGTAGTGGTAGTAGGTGGTATTGGGCGACACGGGGATCACGACTTCGAGGCCCTTGACGCCCGTGGTCGCCGCGGCGAGCGGGAGGGTGCCTTCGTATGACGTCCCCATCATGCCGACCTTGCCGGTCGACCACGGCGCCGCCTTCACTTCAACATTGCCGGTCCTGGTGGTGTACCCCTTCGCGTTGCCGTTGAGCCAGCGGATGACGAACGCAGGGGCCTCGCGTTCGGGGTAGTCCCCGACTGTCGGACATCCCGATGAGAGGCCGGTGCCCGGCGCCTCGGAGTGTACCACAGCGAATCCGCGCGGCACCCACTGATTCACCAGCGCCATCGAGATCGTGTCGCGGGGCGAGCGGAATGGCGGATTGTTCATTTTGTCACGCGGGGGTGGCACGGCGCCGACCTCGACCTTGACGTCCCAGTTGACCTGGGGACGCGAGGTGCCGGCGTAGTACGGGCTCGACCCCATGATGATCGGGACCTTGAGGCCGGTCGCGGTCTGGGCAGGCCGGGTGACGTCGACGTGCATCCGGTCTTTCTTCCCGTCGTGATCGGTGTCGAAGTCGGTCTCGACCCAGAGCTCCTGGTGGATCCACTTCGCCGCGGTGTCGAAGGCGGGGACGATCTGGGCCTGGCCGTCCTTGAAGATGGGACCGGGCATGGCCGGGGACTGGGCAGACGCCGGTGCAACGATGGATGCGACGGCGATGGTGGCGGCGGCGGCGAGCCGACGGAAGAGCGACATTATTGCTCTCGGAGTTGTGGTAGCCCGATAGGGGGGCGCCCGGACGCGGTGCGCGAAAACTAACGCCGTTGCGTCAGTAGGCGGGATAGTGGCCCGACCGTCACAAGGCACGTATCTCTATTGCAGCGGAGGACGGCAGATGGTCTTGCGGACATGAGTCGCTCATCGGCTGTCGTCGTCGGCGCCGGACCCAACGGGCTGGCGGCAGGAATCGCCCTGACGCGCGCAGGATCCGAGGTGACGATCCTCGAAGCGGCCAACGCTCCGGGAGGAGGCGCCCGGACCGCGGAACTGACGCTGCCGGGCTTCCACCACGATGTCTGCTCGGCGATCCATCCGATGGCGGTGGCGTCGCCGTTCTTCCGCACGCTGCCGCTCGCGTCGTTCGGCCTGGAATGGATCCAGCCGGAGGCGGCGCTGGCGCACCCGTTCGCGGACGGTTCGGCGGTGCTGCTGCGCCGGTCGGTCGATGAAACCGCGAGGGACCTTGGCGAAGACGCCGCCGCGTATCGTCACGTGTTCGGTTCGCTCGCCGAACGCTGCGATGCGCTGCTCGATGTCCTGCTGGCACCCGCCCTTCCGCCGCGGCGGCCGCTCACCCTGGCGCGTTTCGGACTCGACGCCCTGCATTCCGCCAGAGGATTCGCGACCTCACGGTTCGCCGGTGCACGCGCCCGGGCGCTGTTCGCCGGCCTCGCGGCGCATTCCGTCGAGCCGCTGGACGGCATCGCCACTGCGTCCTTCGCTCTGGTCCTGGGAATGGTCGGTCATGCGTATGGATGGCCGCTGCCTCGTGGCGGAGCCCAGGCGATTACCGACGCCCTGGTGTCCTACCTGCAGTCGCTCGGAGGCACGGTGGTCACCGAGCACCGTATCGAGCGGTGGCAGGATCTCCCACCGACTGACACCGTCTGTTTCGATCTCTCGCCGCGCCAGCTTGCCGGGATCGGCGGTGATCGCCTTCCGTCGTCGTATCGCAGAGGTCTGTCGGCGTTCCGCTACGGCCCGGCGGCATTCAAGGTGGACTGGGCGCTGCGGGAGCCGATTCCGTGGCGCAACACCGATTGTTCGCTGGCGGGGACGGTGCATGTGGCCGGAGGTTTCGAGGAAATCATCGCATCCGAACGGGACGTGGCGGAAGGCCGCGAGCCGGACCGACCGTTCGTGCTGCTGGCGCAGCCGAGCCTGTTCGACGGCAGCCGTGCCCCGGACGGATCGCATACCGCGTGGGCCTACTGCCACGTGCCCAATGGCTCGACAACGGACATGACCAGCAGGATCGAGGAGCAGATCGAGCGGTTCGCGCCGGGATTCCGTGAGCGGATCCTCGCGCGCCACGTCATGACACCGGCGCTGCTGGAGGCGTACAACGCGAACTATGTCGGCGGCGACGTCGTGGGCGGCGCCAACGATGTACGCCAGATCCTGGCGCGTCCGATGCTGCGCCTCAATCCCTATACCATCCCGGTTCCGGGATGGTATCTCTGCTCGGCATCGACGCCGCCCGGCGGCGGCGTGCATGGCATGTGCGGCTACAACGCGGCTCGCTCCGCCCTGCGCGACCTGGCCGGGCGATGACCGCGGCAGCGATCCTCGGCGGCGATACCGGCGCACCGTACTGGCTGACGCGCTGGCTCCTGCAGCGCTCGCTTGCCGGCATCTACCTCGTTGCCTTTGCCGTAGCGGTCAACCAGTTCCGCCCGTTGCTCGGCACCCGCGGACTCACCCCGGTGCCGTTCATGCTCGAGCATTCGTCGTTCTGGCGTTCGCCGAGCCTCTTCTTCCTGCATTACTCCGACGGCTTCGCCATGGTGCTCTCCTGGCTCGGGGTTGCCTGCGCCGCGCTCGCGCTGGCGGGACTCTCGGAACGCTTCGGGACCCCGGTTAGCATGGTGATCTGGGGTGTGATGTGGCTCGTCTATCTCTCGATCGTGAATGTCGGGCAGACGTGGTACGCCTTCGGCTGGGAGACGCTGCTGCTCGAATCGGGATTCCTGGCGATCTTCCTTGGTGCGCGCAACACTGCGCCGCCGGTGATCGTGATCTGGATGTTCCGCTGGCTGGTCTTCCGCATCATGTTCGGCGCCGGATTGATCAAGCTCCGCGGCGACCCGTGCTGGCGGAACCTCACCTGCCTCGTCTACCACTACCAGAGCCAGCCGATGCCCAATCCGCTGAGCTGGTATTTCAATCGCCTGCCGGTGGTGGTCAACAAAGCGGGCGTGGTGTTCAATCACCTGGCCGAGCTGGTGGCGCCGTTCGGGGTCTTCGTGCCGATCGCCTGGGTGCGGCGCACGGCGGGCGTGATCATCGTCGCGTTCCAGTTCATGCTGATCCTGAGCGGCAATCTCTCGTGGCTCAACTGGTTGACGATGGTCACCGCGGTGGCATGCTTCGACGACGGGTTTCTGCGGCGCATCCTGCCGATCCATCCCGGGCCGGTCGAGCCGATGGCGCTGCCCCACCAGCTCGCCCTCGGAGGGCTCGCCGTGGTGGTCGGTGCGCTGAGCATCCGGCCGGCGCTCAACCTGGTGTCGAATCGGCAGCTGATGAACGCCTCGTTCGAGCCATTGCACCTGGTGAATACCTACGGGGCGTTCGGCAGCATTTCGCGCGAGCGGTACGAGGTCGTGCTCGAAGGCACGACCGACAGCGTGATCACGCCTGCGACGGTGTGGAAGGAATATCAGTTCAAGGCCAAGCCCGGCGACGTCTCACGGCGCCCGCCGATCGTGGCGCCATATCATCTGCGCATCGACTGGCTGATGTGGTTCGCGGCGCTGAGCCGCGACTACGCCGACCCCTGGTTCGTCCCGCTCGCGGCGCGGCTCCTGCAGAACGACAAGCCGACGCTGTCACTGCTCGCCCGCGACGGCAATCCGTTCCCCGACCGGCCGCCGATGTGGCTCCGCGCGCAATACTATCAGTATTGGTTCACCACACCGGAGGATCACCGCCGCACCGGCAACTGGTGGCGGCGGACGTTGGTGGGCGACTACATGCGCCCGATCTCACTGCAGACACCCGGATTGATCCAGGGGTTGGAGGCGCAGGGATGGAAACGATAGAAGGAGAGAAGGAGAGAAGGAGAGAAGGCTAGTTCGTCTGCGCGATCATTCGCTCGAACCGTGCATTGCCCTTGAGTGGCGCGAACAGCGGAGCGATTCTTAGAAATGCCGGGGTGACGAAGAAGGGGGCCCTCAACTCCCGGTCGAGGACGTCGAGGGCTCGGTCATTCTCGCCCACGGCGAGGAAGATGCGCGCCGTCTGCAGCATCTCGTAGTAATGGGAATAGTCACCGGGCCGGATCTCGGCGAGCACCGAGTCGGCCGCCGCGATCGCCTCGGGCTTGCGCCCCAGATACGCGAGCATGACACCGTAGAGCACACGGAGCTGGGGATCAGCGGGATTGGCGGCGAGCTGGCCTTCCGCGACCTTGAGTCCCGAGTCGGCGTAGGCCTTCGCAACGGCGCGATCACCATGGTCGAACGCGGAAATGGCCAACGCCTGGCCCCACCAGGCCCGATCGTTGTCGAAGGAAGCAGGCGTCAATCGGAAGAGCAGCTCTCGCTGCGGCTCGGGCAGGACCCACGAGAACTCCTGATAGCCGGCGAAATACGAGACGAGATCGGGCGCCGGAATGGTGTCCAGCGCGGCGGCGACCACGGCCCGCGCCTGATCGAGCTTCCCGTCGATCAGGTAGGCCGTGACGGCACTCTCGACCTGCGTCGGGGTCGCGGGATCGAGCGCCAACAGTTGGCTGGCGACCTGCTGCGCCTCGCTGCCGTGGTGCGTGTTGATAAGGATCCCCTCGAGCACCCCCAGCGTGCCGAGGGACCTCGGGTCGAGATCCCGGGCGCGCCGCGCGACGACCAGCGCGGAGTCGTATTCGCCGGTACTGGTGAGCACCCGGGCGAATGAGGCCAGCGCATTGGCGTCGTTGGGCGAGTCCTTCAGCGCGAGCTGGATCTGGGTGTACGCCTTGGCGTTGTCAATCTCCACGGCGTTGTAGTAGCGGTACATCGCCAGGTGGGCGAGGACGGAGTTGGGATTGAGTTGCATGGCGCGCTCCGCCGCCTGCCTGGCGCGCTGACCGACTGCCGGATCGCGGGTTCCGCCACCGTAAACCCCGGTGAGCGCTGTGGAGAGATATGCCCACGCATCGACGAAGGTGGAATCGAGCGCCACCGCCTGTTCATAGTACCCTGCTGCACGGCGGTTATCCTGCGCCGCGCTGCCGCGTACCGCACGACCCTTGAGATAGAGGTCGTAGGCCGCGGCGTTGCTGGTCGGGCGCGCGGAGAGTTCCTGCTGCTCGTGGCTTCCCAGCACGGCGCCGAGCGCTGATGCCACCCGCGTCGCGATGGTGGTCTGCATGCTGAGCACGTCGGTCGCCCCGGCGTCGAACGACTGCTGCCATGTCACGGCACCGGTACGGCCGTTGACCAGTTCCGGAACCACCTGGACCTGACGGACGCCTCCGGCGCCCGTGGTCCAGCGAACCTTGCCGACCAGCAGGTAGTCCACGCCCAACTCGCGGGCGATGTCGCCGGGACTCTTGGTGCTGCTGCGGTACTGATCGGTACTGCCGGATGCGATCACCTCGAGACCGGGAATCGGCGTCAGCTTGCCACGGACCTCGTCGGCGATGCCGTCCGCGACGTATTGATCGCCCGCCGCCCCCTCATTCTGAAACGGCATCACCGCGACCCGCTTGGCGCCGCCCGATCCGGAACCACCGCCGCCGACCGCGAAACCGGTGGCGGCTACGGCCCACAGCGCGAGCGCCGCCACGCCGCCGAGCGCAGCATTACGCCAGGTGAGCAGCGCATCCCACCGACCAGGCGCGACGGCTTCACGGCGCCGACGCTCGGCGGCCGCCGTCAACGTGAGCGCGGCCGCGCCGCCGGCGATGAGCAGAATTGCGAAGCCGAGCACCCAGACCGGCAACCCGCGTCGGACGGCAACCAGTACCAGCGCCGTCAACGCCAGCAGGACACCGAACCCGAAGACCAGCCATGCCTTGCCAGCGGACGCCGTGGACACCGACGGCATACTGCCGGAAAGCGTCCCGCGGATCTGGTCCTCGACCTCGGTCAGCGCCGTCGCAAGAGCGCCGGCGGACTGGTAGCGGTCGGCCGGCGATTTCGACAGCGCCCGCATGACCAGGGTATTCAGCCGCGGCGGCAGACCCTGCCGCGTGGCACTCAGCGCCCGCGGTGTCTCGGTAAGACTGCGCGCGATGATCACCTGCATCGTCGGCCCGGTGAACGGCGGTTCGCCGGCGATCATCTCGTACAGCACGGCGCCGACGGCGTACACGTCGGCCCGCCCGTCGACGTCGCGTGCGCCGCTCGCCTGCTCCGGGCTCATGTAGTGCGGCGTGCCGATCGCCAGCCCGGTCTTGGTGATGGCACCGCCGGCGGGCCCGATGGCGCGGGCGATCCCGAAATCCGCCACCAGGGCATGCCCCTGGTTAGTCAGGATGTTGGCCGGCTTGATATCGCGATGGATGATGCCCCGCCCGTGCGCATAGGCCAGCGCCTCGGTGACTTCGCGCGCAATCCGGACCGCCTCGGCGACGGGAAGCTGGGTGTCACGCGCAAGCCGCGCCGGGAGCGTCTCACCCTCGATGTACGGCATCACATACCAGAGAATGCCGTTGGTCGAACCCGAGTCGAAGACCGGGAGAATGTTGGGATGACTCAGTTGCGCGGCGATCTCGACTTCACGCAGAAACCGATCGGTGCCGAGCGTCTCGGCGAGTTCCGGCCGCATCACCTTGATAGCGACTTTGCGCTTGTGCTTCAGATCTTCCGCGAGGTAGACCGTGGCCATGCCGCCTTCGCCGAGAACCCGCTCCACACGGTAATCGGCGGAGAGTGCGACGCGGACCCGCGAGACCTCGACGGCGGCCGTGGGTGCCTTGCGTTCGGGAACGCCCGGTTCGGTGGGCGTCGGGGTGCCACAGTGCAGGCAGAAGTGTGCTTCGACCGGAAGCGGCGTGTGACACGACGGGCAGGCGCGGGTCTCGCTGGGCAAATATCGTCCGTACAACAGGTTGGAGAGAGGAACCTGGAAGAAGAAACCCGCCTCACCGGGCCGGCGCAACCCCGGCCCGGCCGCTAGGGCGAAATCGGTCGCCCGGTCTTGTCGAGGTTGACCACCGGTGCGATGCCGGTGGCGCGAATCGGCGCGGCGATCTTCGCCGCGTCGCCAACGACCAGGATGATGAGGTGCGCCGGGTCCATGTACTGTGCGGCCATCGCGGCGACGTCGGACGCAGTCGTGCCGTTCACCTGCGCGATGTAGCGCGACCACCAGTCCCGCGGCAGGCCGTTGTCGACCACCCGCGCCACGACCGATGCGGTGCCAGCATTGGATTGCAGATCGGACGGCAACGACAGCGTCAGCGAATTGCGCGCCGCGGTGAGCTCGTCGGTGGTGACCGGCTTCCCGCCGGTCAAGCCGCGAATCTCGTCCATTGCCAGCATCAGCGAGCTGTCGGTCTTCTCGCGTGTCACGGCTCCCTGTGCCCGCAGTGAACCCGGGCCCTTCATCCACAGCGGGAACGAATTGAAGCCGTAGCTGAAGCCGTGCAACTCGCGGATGTCGGCATTGAGGCGGGATTGGAACATGCCGCCGAGGATCGCATTCATGACGTCGATCTTCGCCATGTCCGGCGAGTACTCCGGCGGAATGGTCCGGGTGAGCACCAGTTCGGACTGCGGCTTGCCGGGCATGTCGACCATATAGATGGTGGAAGAACCCGCTGCCGGCGCGGCCGGATAGCTCACCGCGAGCTTCCTGCCGCTCGCGGGCCACTGGCGGAAGGCCCGCTCCAGACTCGCCTTTGCCGCGGCGCGCGTCAGGTCGCCCACCACGTAGATGGTGGCGTTCGCCGGCACGAAGAACTCGTGCGCGAGATTCGCCACGTCATCGCGGGTCACCGCGCGAAGATCGGCCTCGTTCACCACCTTGCCGTACGGCTGGTCGCCGTACAGCAGCTTCGGCGTGATCTCCGATGCCACGACGCCCACCACGTCCTGCCCGCGAGTGTAGCTGGCGAGCGCCTGGGCGCGAAGGCGCTCCAGCGACGCCTCCGGGAAGGTCGAGTGCAGCATCATGTCCATCATGATCGCGAGCGTCGGATCGAAGGTGCGGGTCAGGCAGGAGAAATTGACGCTGCCGGATTCCTCACCGACGCCGAAGCCCACATTCGTCCCGAGCAGGGCAAGATCGTCGTTGAGCTGGTCGCCGGTGCGGCTGGTCGTCCCTTCGCGCATCATGGCGCCGACGAAGTTCGATACGCCGAGTTTGGTGCCGAGCTGGTTGGTTCCACCTTCGAAGTGCATCGAGAAGGTGACGATCGGCAGGTCGTGCCGTTCGACGACCACCAATCTGGCGCCGTTCGACAGCGTGTCGACCGCCCACCGTGGCGCATGGAAGGCCGGCGCCGGCGCGACCGGCGGCGGCTGGGATCGATCGAGTGGCTTACCTCCCTGGGCGCCCAACGCCGCCGGGAACACGATGAGCAGGGCGCCGACGGCGCCGCGAACGAACCGGGTCACTGGCCCACCTCCTGCTGCGCCGCGAACGGCGAAGTGATCGGCGTCGACTGATCGGCGTGCGACGCCAGATTGCGCTTTCCCATCGGCACGTCGGACAGCACGATCCGATCGGGGCCCAGATAGGTATTGGCGACGCGCTTGACGTCGGCCGCGGTCACCGCCCGGGTCTCGGAGATGTCCTTCGCGTACCACGACGGGTCATCGTGGTAAATCCATCAGCTCGCGAGCGTCATCGCCTTGCCGAGCATCGATTGCAGCCGATTGTAGGACGCGTACTCGATGCTTGCGGTGGCCTTCTTCATCTGCTCCGGCGTGGGGCCTTCGCTCTTGAAGCGGGTGATCACCGAGTCGATGGCGTCCTCCAGCTTCGTCAGGTCCGTGCCCGGGATCGGCACCACGGTGAGATCGACCGTGCCGGCGTTTTCGTTCATATCGGGCCGCAGCGAAATCGACGACGCCCATCGGCGCTTGTAGACGAACTCCTGGGTCAGCCACTGGGTGCGATCGCCGGACAGGATCGAGCCCATGATATCCAGTGCCGCGCGATCGGCCGAGCGTACGCCGACTCCAGGCCATTCAGCGTACAGCTCCGGCAGCGAGACGTTGTCTTCATAGACGAACCGCTTGGCGCTGTCGAGGTGCGCGGGCGGCACGGCCGGCCGGGTGATGGGCGGTCCGCTGGGGATCGGCCCGAAATACTTCTGCACCCATGCCTTCGCCTCGGTCGGATTGAAATCGCCGGCGATCACCAGCACGGCGTTGTTGGGGCCGTACCACTTGTTATAGAACGCCTTCACATCGGCTTCGGACGCCGCCGACAGGTCCGCCATCGATCCGATGACCGGCCAGTGATAGGGATGGCCCGGCGGATACATCTCGGCATCCATGATCTCGCCGACACGGCCATAGGGCCGGTTATCATAGCTCTGCCGCCGTTCGTTCTTCACCACGTCGCGCTGGGCATTCAGTTTGGCGAGGTCCAGGGCATCGAGGAGCCATCCCATCCGGTCGGATTCGAGCCAGAGCTCTGTCTCGAGGTAATTCGACGGGACCGACTCGTAGAAGTTGGTCTTGTCGCTGTTGGTCGAGCCGTTGTTGTAGCCGCCGACGCCCTCGGTGTACTTGTCATGAACGCCGTACGGTACGTGACCGGACCCGGTGAACATGACGTGCTCGAAGAGATGGGCGAAACCGGTTCGGCCCGGTTCCTCGTTCTTCGACCCGACGTGATGTTCGACGTCCACGGCCACGACCGGGGCCGTGTGGTCAACCGAGAGCAGCACGGTCAAACCGTTCGCCAGTCGGTACGATTCGACGGGAATCTTCGGCGCGGGCGCGGCCGCGCCGGGCGCGTGCTGCTGGGCCGCGAGGGACGTCGCGGCACCGCACGCCAACGCGATGAACAAGTGCAATCGCTTCATGGGGCCCTCCTGGAGATCGCTGGACCGGACGCGACAGTCGTCAGCGCCGCGCACCGGTCTTCGGAAACATATCCTCACGGCCCGGCGATCGCGTGCATCCCCGGAAGGGCCGCTCGTCTCACCCGCGAACAAGCCGGACCCCTCGCTCCAGGGAGGTCGCGGGTGAGCCAGCATGCCTCGCTCCGGGCCGACGCCGTGAGTGCGGACGCCAAGGATCGTCCGCTCGTCGAGCCGCAAAAGAGCTATCATACCGTCCTCGAACAACAGATCATCGTTGCCGAGGAGGAGCTCAAGCGCTCGTCGCTGTCGCTGTTCCTCAGCGGCCTGACCGGCGGGCTCGATGTCGGGCTTGGCCCATTCGCCATGGCCGTCTTTCTCACCCTGATGCGCGGCACGATGCCGGCGCCGCTGCTTCGCCTCAGCGCCGCGAACCTGTATTCGTTGGGATTCATCTTCGTGGTGATCGGCCGCTCGGCACTCTTCACCGAGCACACTACTTCGGCGATCCAGCCGGTGTTCGACGGTCGGACCAGCACGCGAGCCCTGCTCCGACTCTGGGGCATCGTCCTCGCCGCCAACCTTGTCGGTGCCGCCGTCGTGGCGTGGTTCGCGGTGCGGCTCGGCAGCTCGCTGCACGTGGCCGACGCGATAGCCTTCGGTCAGCTCGCCGACCGGATGACGTCGCCACCGTGGCACACGATCTTCTTCAGCGGCGTCGGCGCGGGATGGCTGATGGGTCTGCTGTCATGGCTGTCGGTTGCGGCACGGGAGACGATCAGCCAGATCGTCGTGGTGTGGCTCACCACGTTCGTCATCGGTCTCGCCGGCCTGCACCATTGCATTGCAGGATCGGCCGAGGTGCTGGCCGGGATCTTCAGCGGCGGCACCTCGTGGCTCGACTTTGCGCGGTTCCTTGTCTTCGCGGTGCTGGGCAATGTGTTCGGTGGCACGGTGATGGTGTCGTCGCTCAAGTTCGCGCACGTGCGGCGCGCTGGGTAGGTCAGCGCTTCGTCACACTGCACCGTCGACGGCGGGAACTATGCCGCGTCGGGCTCCCCGCTCACCACGACGCGATTGCGACCCGCCTCCTTGGCGCGGTACAGCGCGGCGTCCGCCTTCGCGATCAACGTCGCAGCGGCAATGCCGGGAGTCGCCATCGCCACGCCAACGCTGACAGTTGTGGTGAACACCTGGCCGTCGACGGTGACCGGGTGCGCCGCGACCGCCTGCCGCACCCGGTCCGCCGACAGCCGCGCGTTCAAGGCATCGCCGCCGGTGAGAATGACGGCGAATTCCTCGCCGCCGGTGCGGAAGGCATGGTCGAACGGGCGGAGATCGTTCGCGATCGCGCGGCCCACCGCGCGGAGCACCTCGTCGCCTGCGATGTGGCCATGGCTGTCGTTGACGGTCTTGAAATGATCGAGGTCGAGCGCCAGCAACGCGAAGCCGTCGCCGAAACGCGCCTGGCGTGCCAGCACCTCGGCCAACTCCTCGTCGAACGCCCGCCGGTTGAGCAGCAGAGTCAGCGCGTCACGCCGGGCCAGGTCGGCAAGCGCGGCCTCCGAATCGTGAATCCGTCCGATCATCCGATTGAACTCCTCGGCGACCCGGTGCAGCTCGGGTGGCACGGCTACGTCGATGCGGTGAATCCGGTCGCCGGCCGCGAAGAGCTCCGCCCCGGCGACAAGACGCTCGACGCTCCCGCCGATGACGCGGCCGATGAGGACCACGCCGATGATGATCGCGAGCACCGAGAGCGTGGTTGCCGCCGCCGCAATCACGTCGGACCTGGCGACGTCGCGAAGGGCCGCATCGTGGTCGGCATGGATGTCCTGATCGACGTTGTCGAACACCACGCCGAGCTTGTCGGTCGACGAGCGGATCAGACCCTGGAACCGGTCCATCAGCACATCGTTCGTGGTGTCGCCCGGCGCACGGCGCACCGCCATGATGTCCGTCGCGATCCGATCGGCCGCAGTCCAGTCGTCTCGAGCGCGCTCGACCAGCGAGCGGAGCTCGGCCTCGGCGGCAGCGTTGCCGTGTACCGTCGCGAAGTCGGCCTCGACCTGCTTGCGGATGGCGCGATACTGCACGCGCTCGTGTGGATCGCCGTCGTCGACGTAATCGTCGAGCGGGGCTTCGGCTTCGAGAATCTCAAGGCGGAGGCGCTGGAGCGGATCCACAGCATTGCGCTGGCGGGCGGCAACGTCCTGGAACGAGGCGACGACGCCGCGCGTGAGCAGGAAATACCCCGCGATCCCGGAGACACCGAGCGGTACCACGGCAAGCGCCATCGAAATGGCAATCCAGGCGCGTAGCGACGCGCCCTTCCAGACTGCGTGCAGCATGCAGTGCCCCGGGGAAAGGAATGGGAGGCTGACAGCCTGTTACGAGCAAGAATGTGGCCATCAACGCAGAACCGCGCCGCTCCCCTGACACAGCGGAAGCGGCGCGGAGACCACGGCCAGCCCGAGACGATCGCTCGGCTGACGCCGGGCTACCTGCTCAGGCGATCACCGCAAGGCGACCGTTTGCCCAGCTCGGGCTGACGATGGTACTGGGACTGCTGGACAAGGGATCACCTCCTTCGTTGAGGGTGGGACTGCGGGCGGACGCCGCAACCTACGAAATCCGGCATCACGGTTCAAGCGGCCGCCAGCCCTCGCCGCTCGCAGCCGGGCGCTCGGCCGCAGCCCGGCCGCTGCGTCGCGCTGTGTTACGAAACCGGTACCCGGGCGTCACCCGGACGGACCTGGAGGATGAGAATCGAATGCGAACAACATCATATGTGGCCCTGGCACTGGCGATGGTTTTCCCGGCGACGGCGCTGGTCGCACAGCGAGCAGGCACCGTGGAGCTCGGAGCATTCGGGCGGTGGACAAAGTTCGGCACGCCGCTCGCCTCGGATTCGGCCAACCGGCTGCCGGCCGAGCACGGCTTCGGATTCGGCGGCCGGCTCGGCGTGTTCGTGATCCGGCACCTCGAAGCGGAAGGTGACATCGGATGGATGAAAGTCGACGCCGCGGGCGGCGGCAAAGTCAGCAACATTCCGATTCACCTGGGTGGGACGTACAACTTTCCGCTGGGCGAGCACGCCGCGTTTCTGCTTGGCGCCCGCTGGATTCACAACAACTACAGCGACACCGCGCATTTTCACGACGCCGGCTTCGGTGCCCTGGCGGGATTCCGCCTTGGCCCGGTCCGGATCGATGGCACCATGGACTGGTTGCCGAGCGACCTGCCATTCCATGCGAAGTACCACAATCTTGGCGTCGACGCCGGACTCAGCCTTCTCCTGGGGAAGAAGTGCAACAAGTCGGCCGACGGCGTGACAGTCGCTCCGACGAGCGTGACGGTCGACCGCGGCGAGCGCACCACGTTCACCGCGACGGCGCGGCACTGCGGCAAGCCGCAGCCGGTTACCTGGTCCGCCACCGGCGGCACCATCGGCCAGACCGGCGAGTATCTGGCGGGCATGACGCCGGGGACTTTTCAGGTGACGGCGACCGATACGAAGCACAAGCTGAGCGGCGCGGCGAGCGTCACGATCCGCGAACCCCCGCCGCCGCCACCGCCGCCACCGCCGCCGCCTCCTCCTGTCACACTGAACCGGATCGACTTGCAGCCCGATCACGCCAAGGTCAAGGTGGGTGAACCGGTGGCGTTCACGGTGACCGCAATCATGAGCGACGGCACCAACCACCCGATTCCCGATTGCGGGCTCACGGCGACCGGCAATGCGACGCGCGACGGCAACAGTTTCAGTTGGCCGCGGTACGGCACGTACACCGTAACGGCCGCTTGCCAGGGCATGACCGATCAGTCGACGGTGGAGGTGCCGCTGACCGTCGTGATCTATGGTACGAACTTCATGTTCAACAAGGACTTTCTTACTGCGGGCGGACGGGATTCGGTGCGTGCCGCCGCAGACTCGCTCAAGCTCTACCCGGAACTCAAGATCCGGCTGGGCGGCTTTGCCGACTTCGTTGGCGGCGACGCCTACAACTGCGGCCTCTCATGGCGCCGCGCCCGCTCGGTCGAGCACGCGCTGCAGGATTTCGGCATCAGCCCCGACCGCATCAGCCTGGTGCAGGGCTTCGGACATGCCTACCCGATTCCCGATGACCAGGTGCCGCAGGCGTGGAAGCAGATCAACGTCGCGAAGCACGACAAGGGGAAGTGGTGGGATCGGCGGGTCGATATCACGAGCGCGCTGCCGGACCCGTCCATGACCGCGTGCCCCGAGCCCGCGAGCGCAGGGAACCGCGGGCCGTAGCGAGCGCTATAGCCGCGGCCACCCCGCGCCGGCAGTCACCGTCTGGTTGCCGCGGTCGACGTCCGGAAACGCGCCGTCGGGATCGATCGTCACTTGGACGATCGACGCCGCATCGCTGAACGACGCGGCCGCCGCGCGACTGCCGCCGAGCCAGACGCCGACCGGAAGCGTGATACGCTGGACACTCCCGTCGCGCCGGGTCGCGGCGAGGAGCACCGGCATCGGCGCGACACCGCGATCGCTCACCGTGACGACCAGCGAATCGCCGCGCGTCACGGCCGACTCGATCGCCTGGTCGAGCGGCCAGGCGTGATAGAACCACGTGGTCCAGAACCAGGACAGGTCGCGGCCCGCCGCCGCGTCGATCGCGTTGAAGAAGTCGAACGGCTGGGGATGGCGGCCGATCCAGGCCTTGCCGTAATCGACGAAGGCGCGATGAAAGACGCTATCGCCGAGGATCGCGCGCAGTGCGGAAAGCACCTGCGCGGTCTTGTCGTAATAGATCACCAGATAGAGATCCTGCGGAAACTCATCGCCCGGCAGCATCAGCGGCGCATCGCCACCATTGCGCACGCTGCCGACGTAGAGCGCCCGCTGGCCGTGCTCGGAATCGTTGGCCCGGCCGCCGGTCCGGCTTTCGCCGTACTGCGCCGCCATGCCCTGCGCCACATCGAACTGGGTGAAGCCCTCGTCCATCCATGGATAGCGCGTTTCGTTGGAGCCGACCTGCATTGGAAACCACATGTGCCCGGTCTCGTGCATCAGGTCGCCGGCGAGTGACAGCGTGTCGGCCCATGGCTGCATGACGGTCATCATCGGGTATTCCATCCCGCCGTCGTCGAGCACACCCTCCACCGATGACATCGTCGTCCACGGATACGCCCAGAGCCAGCTCGACATCCGCTCGATCGCGTCGCGAGTGAAGCGGGCGCCGCCGATCTCCCAGGCGCGGGCCATGTCGTTCAACTGGAAGAACGAATTGATGTCGATGGTGTCCATCGCCGCGGCGCCGGCGGGCACCAGCGCACGCGTGGCGTCCCAGGCTTCCGCGTCGGTAGTGGACCACGAGAAATCCCGGACGTCGT
Source organism: Gemmatimonadales bacterium (assembly GCA_050732975.1). Lineage (GTDB taxonomy): Bacteria > Gemmatimonadota > Gemmatimonadetes > Gemmatimonadales > GWC2-71-9 > Palsa-1233. Next base: position 8,848 of record JBOHRZ010000001.1, on the reverse strand, counting down.
TGGCGACGAAGTGCCAGCTCGCGGTCGGCGTCGATCCCGCGAACGCCGCGGCCGCACCGGGGCCGGGCGTGACGACGCGGACGACGCGCCCGGTCCGCCGGGCCACGCCGAGGGAGTCGCGCGCCGGGGCAGAGAGCACCGTGTCGGCGTTCTGGAGCGTCCCGGTGGCGGTCACCGTCCATCCGTGCGGGACGCCGAGGTCGACGTCGTAGTCCGCCGGGTCCATGTAGAACTCCGCCTCGAGAAGGTAGGGATCCGTAACCCAGCCGTCGACATCGTCGTAGACGGCGATCTGCGGATACCAGTATCCCATGAAGTAGAGATTCCCCTCGCGCCCTTCGCGTCCGTCGGCGGGCGAGGGTGCCGGCGTGTAGGACCACGCCACGTCGAGGGTCAGCGAGGCACCCGGCAGGAGCGGGCTCGCGAGCGGAATCCGCATCACGGTGTTGTCGACCGCATACTCGCCCGGTGCTGGCGGCTGTTCCGGCGGAGCAGTGATCGGCATCGCCGCGTTGCGGCGCTGCGCGGGTTGGATCACGTTGCCGTCGATCATCACCGATTGCAGCGCCACGCCCTCGGTCACCGGAACGCTCTGCCGCCGCGGCGCCCCGGGTGCGAAGGCATTCTGCCGCAGATAGACCGCGATGGTATGGAGCGTGTCGGGCGAGAAGTTCCGGTAGATGACCGATTCCTTGCCGCTCAGCCGATGGCTCGCGCTGTCGAGCACGGCGTGAATCTGGTATCGCGGGTGCTGCACCCAGTAGTTCGGACCGGGCGCGCCGGTCCGGGTTCGTGTCCCGCGCATCACCGCACGGGTGAACCCCTGGCTCTCGTACACCGGGCCTGGTATCGGCCGCGGTCCGTGTGCGATCGCGGCGGAATCGAGCAGCGGTGACGGACGGGTCTGGGCGGCAGCCGCGCGGGTGCCGCCAGTGAGGGCGGCGCAAGCGATGATCGCGATCGATGTGTGGCGCATGACAGTAATATGGGCGTCCGGCCGCTCGGCGCCCTGATCAGAGGTCGTGCCGGAAAACCACGCCGCCTTTCATCACGAACCTGACCCGCCGTACCGCTTCGATTTCCTCCAGCGGATTCCCGTCGAGGGCGATCAGATCTGCGCGGTATCCCGGCGCAATGGTCCCGATCTCACGGCCCAGGCCGAGGGCCTCGGCGTTGCGCGACGTCGCCGCGATCAAGGCATCCATCGGCGAGTCGCCCGCCTGGCGCACGCGGCAGATCAGGTCTTCGCCGTCCCTCCCGTGCGCACCGGCCGTCGCGTCGGTGCCGTACAGCACCTTGAGACCCGGCGTGGCGAGCGCCCGGCGCAGCAGGGCCGGCAGCAGTGGACGCACGCGGGCGAGAACCGCGAACGCCGAGGAATCATAGAAGTTGGGACCCTCGAAATGGGCCCGATTGTCGAGGTAGTTGGCGATCACCAGGTCGCACTGGGGGTCAAACCAGACACCGCGCGCCGCGAGCAGCGCCAGCGTCGAGTCGCTGGCATAGACGCCGTGCTCGACCTCGGTACAGCCGGCTGCCACCGCGGCGCGAACCGAAGCATCATCGTGGGCATGCACGACCGATCGCAGATGGTGGCGCCGCGCCTCGTCGCAGACCGCAGTGAGTTGCGCCTCGGTGTACATCGGCTTGCCGCCGGTGGCCAGCGGGCCCGAAGCGAACACCTTGATGAAGTCGGCACCTTCGGCCGCGTGCGCTCGCACCACGCGGCGCAACGAATCCGGCGTCAGCGTGGTGTCGCGGATCTGCGCAAGCGACGTGAGGATCCGCGGGCCGACCGCTCGCCCCCGCTTGATTTGATCACGAAGCGGTTTCTCCGCCTCGGCGCCCATGCTCGCCACCGTGGTGAAGCCGGCGCGCAGCGTGGCAAGCGCGGCAGTGGCACGCTCGGCGTCGTGTTGCGCGGCGGATTCGCCATCGTCGGTGCTGGCCAGGCGGCCCTGCTGATTGAAGAACCCGTTGAGATGGACGTGGGCATCGATCAGCCCCGGCAGGACGGTGTACCGTGAGAGGTCGTAGGTCGGCGCGGTACCGTTCCACGGCGCGACCGACGTGATCCGTCCCCCGACGACGGTGATCATCGCGTCGCGCATCTCGCCGCCGCGTCCATCGAGCAGCAGACCGGCGCGGATCGTCGCGGACGTCGAACGGCACGCCACGCCAAGGACGCTCGCCAGCAAGGCACCGGCAAGCGAAAGCGCCCGGAGGACCGGGCGCTTCCTGCAAAGCTCGATGACTGCCGACCGAGACATCGCTACTCGAGGAAGTCGGTCTGCCCCGACAGCTGGAGCGTCATTGCGCCGAGGGCAGCAATGAGCTGAATCGCCGGTGCACTGAACGTCTTCTTCATCATGCCTCCCCGATAAACGTTGGAAACCTCATGCGGACCGCGCCGTCAGGGCGTCACTCGTCGATCTGTCCCGAAATCGTGCCGAGAGTGAGCGAACCAAGGCTCGCCCCGGATCGGATCGTCGGCGCCTCGAACGTCCTCTTCATCCTGCCTCCATGGTATGATGCGACGAAGATCATGTGGCCCGTCCCGCCATCCCGCAAGGGTGGCAGCCAGGCAACACTGTAGCGCCGAACCCACGGACACCGGCGGTCAGCGCCGGCCGGCGCCCCGCCGGTACGCCGCCAACGCCGCGTCGCTCCCCTCCATCGTCGGGAGAGGGGGCGGATTGTCGGTCTTTGCGCCGGCCTCGATCAGCGCCGTGACCACGCCTCCGAAATCGCCGTCCTTCGCGTGCCAGCCATGCAGCGACCCATGGAGTGCCCAGCCGAGCGGGGGAATATTGTGCGCATTGTCGCGGAGGTCGAGCGGCGGATGATGGCGGAGAATCTCGCGCATCATTGCCAGGTTGCCGTGCCACGCCGACCAGTGCAGCGGCGTGCCGCCGTGCGGCCCGCGAACATCGGCCGGCCACCCGGCGCGCAGCATGAGCCGCACCGCACTGGTGTTGTTGTTGACCGCCGCACCAACGATCTGCTGTCTCATCGCCGGCGTAAGCTGTGCGGTGATGTCGGGATGGTCGGCGAGAAAGCGCTCGAACAATTTCTCGTCGCCGAGCAGGCATGCCTGCGCCAGCTTCACCTGGTCGGGGCTGCGTGACATGAGCAGATCGTACACGTCCGGGTGTTCGAACTCCTGCGCCACCGTGTGCGGCGTCTTGCCGTTGCCCAGCGTCCAGATATAGATGATCCCGCCGGCCCTCGGGTTTGCCATCGGGAAGGACGTTCCGTTGACAACCATCTCGACGGCGTCCGGGTTGGCATCGAGGATCCGCGTCGCGAGCGGCAGGTCGCCGATCGCCGCGGCGGCGAAGATGTCCGCCTCGGCCCCCTGTGCGATGAGGTAGCGCACGATCTCCTGGCGGTCCCGCGCCATGTACTGGATCGGCGTGGATTCGTGATCGACATCGCGCGCGTTGACATCGGCGCCATGGTTGACGAGAAAACGCGCCGTCGCCACATCTTTCGCCCAATGCAACGGCGTCTTCCCGTCGCCGCCGCGCGCGTGCACCGCCGTCGGATCGGTCGCCACCATCCCGGCGAGGCGGTCGATCGTGCCGAACTTCGCGGCCGAACATGGTTCCAGCACGGCGCCGCGTTCGAGAAGAAACGGCACCGTCTCCTCCGACGCGGTTTCCAGCACCGAGAATCCGCCCGCCCACCAGTCGCTCTTGACCGCGATGTCGGCGCCGGCGGCGAGCAGGGCGTCGATCATGGCGCGGTCGCTCTGCTGCACGGCGGCGATCAACGGTGTCGCGCCGAAGCCCAACTCGTCGGTCCCCCGGTTGATGATTGTGCGGATCGACGGATGGCGGGCAACAATCGCCCGCACTCGATCGGCGTCGTGCGCCTTGACGGCGAGGATCAGCGCCTGGGCGGGCTCGGCAACCCGCGATTCCACGTGCGCCTTCAGTTTCGCCCAGGACGGGAATCCGTATTCCCGCGCGACGACATGTTGCGCTTCCGAAAGCCTGGCAACCGCGTCGACACCGACGCTGCGGAATCGCTCGGCGGCTTCGGACTGGCCATCGCGCAGCATCTGCAACAGCGCCTTGGCCTGACCCCTGAGATGTTCGAGATCCGGATGTTCCGGCAGGACGCGAGACATGACTCCCCCTTCGTGGATGCCCGGCGTCCGCCGCGATGGGCTGAAGAGAGGTCGATTGTCACCAGCAGACCAACCAGGTGGGATGATCCCTGCCCGCGGACGGGGGTGCGGCCTGGAACGCGATCGGATTCTACCGCCGGTTCGGAGCGGTGGCAAGGCACACTGTCACGATCGCACCGGGAACGACGTCATGCGAGAACAGGAACGACCCGCCGCCGCCACGCGTTTCCTCGAGTGACGTCGAACGACGCAACGCGATTACCCACGGTACAGAAGGCACGCCGATCATGTTGATAGGTGAAACAATTCGCGAGGCACTCAACAGCATTCGCGCCAACAAGCTGCGCGGAGCACTCACCATGCTCGGCGTCATCATCGGTGTGGCGGCCGTGATCACCGTGGTCGCAATGGGCAGCGGCGCCAAGTCCGCCGTGCAGGAGCAGATCAATGCCCTCGGCGCCAACCTGATCAGCATCAACCCCGGGATGGGACACATGATGGGTCACGTGGCCACCGAATCCCGGGCTGCGATGACGGTCAAGGACGCCGATTCGCTGGCCGCCGACGCCACCACGGTCTCGGACGTGGTGCCGGAGATGTCGCGCAATCAGCAGGTTGTCTATCTCAGCCAGAACATCAACACCAGCATCGTCGGCACCACGGCCAACTATGCCAGGGCGCACGACTATACCATCACCTGGGGCCGCATGTTCACCCGGGGGGACGATGCTGCCCGGCAGCGCTACGCCGTGGTCGGCGCCGATGTGCCGAAATTGCTCAATGTGAACGCGGCCGCGCTGATCGGACAGTCGATTTCGATTCGTCAGTTGCCATTCGAGGTGATCGGCGTGCTGAGCGCCAAGGGATCGCAGGGATGGAGCAATCCCGACGAGCAGATCCTGATTCCGCTGCAGACGGCGCAGTACCGCGTCTTCGGCAACGACCGGTTGCGGTCGATCTCGGCGGTGGTGCGCGACAGCGTGCCGCTGGAACGGAGCATGGTGGACATCGAGACTGTACTGCGCCGCCAGCATCGACTCCGGCCGGGCGACCCCGACGACTTCCGGATGCTGTCGCCGATGGACTTCCTGGCGACCCGGCAGCAGACCGCGAATACCTTCTCGACGCTGCTGTTGTCGATCGCGGCCGTGTCGCTGGTGGTGGGTGGCATCGGGATCATGAACATCATGCTGGTATCGGTGACCGAGCGCACCCGCGAGATCGGCATCCGCAAGTCGCTGGGAGCGACCCGCTCCGTCATCATGGGCCAGTTCCTGATCGAGGCGCTCACGCTCTGCATTGCCGGCGGGCTGTTCGGGGTCGCGGCCGGCGTCGGCGCGTCGATCTTCGTGAGCAAGGAGTACGGCGCCGCGACGCAGATATCGCCAATCGCGATTCTGGTGGCGTTCGCGTTCTCCGGACTGGTCGGCCTGATTTTCGGGCTGTGGCCCGCTCAGCGTGCGGCCCGTCTCGATCCCATCGAGTCGCTGCGATACGAATAGCCGCGAGCGCCATGTGCACCGGGACCGCCGTTAAGCGGAACAGAGCGGCGGCGAACCGACCTTGCCGGGATGCAGCGTCACCGCCCACGGATCGCTCACGGGGAGCGAGTCGCTGAGCACGCGCACCGTCAACGACAGTTGCTGAGTGGCGTCGACGTGGCCAATCAGCTCCAGGCGTTCGTCGCCGAAGTGCCTGATGTTGCCGAGGATGGTGTAGCGCGTCGAGACGACCGTGAAATCGCCGTTCTCGTCGAGGGTGGCGGGGGCGAATTCAGCGTTGGAACAGGTCTGGACGAAACTCATGCCGGAGGCTGTTGCGGCAAGGCTCACATCGGTGTCCACCCATTGGCCGCGAATGGCATCGCCCGGCCCGAGGGTCGGGGTGCTGGAATTGCACGCGGCCGAGGCGAGCGCCAGTGAGCCGGCGAGCAGGAAGCGACGGGGTGACAAGGGAATACGCATCAGGCTGTCCTCGAATCGCAGGGCTGAATCAGAATCTATCCGCGGCAACGGGGGCCGGAGACCGGGACATGGGCCGACCGAGCCGTACGGGTCGCTCCGATTGTAATGAGGGCCCGGATCGCCGCGTCTGCAACAATGCGCCCGCCTCGCGCGTCCTGTGGAAGGCGGCGCGTCGCGCCAAGCCGCCCGAGCCGGTATCTTCCGTTATCCCATGGTGGAGGCACGATGTCACGATCAGGTCTGACGGCCGGCGGCTTGCTGCTGGTGGCGGTGGTAGCCATTTGCCCCTGGGTCAGCGCCCAGACCGGGGGGACTCCCGTCGAGCCCGTCCTGCCGTCGGCGCCGGGAATGGACGCGACCCTTCCACGGGCTCCGGTGCATATCACCGTCGATTCGGTCCACCACCGGGTCATCGTCACGGCCGGTCCCTATCATCTGCCGCCGATGGACATGGACGGGATGATGTCGATGGACATGGGGATGGGCGGCGGGCATGCCGCCCACGGTGAGCTGCTGCTGACCAAGTTCCAGTGGCCCAACACCGACTGGCTGCGCGGCTTCAAGGTCGAGATCCTCGATCGCGACGGCCACCTCATGCCCCAGCGCACCATGCACCATATGGAGTTCATCAACTATGATCGTCGCCAGCTCGTCTATCCGCTGGCCGAACGCGTGCTCGGCGTCGGCGAGGAAACCGCACCGGTCGTGTTGCCGCGAAGTGTCGGTGTCCCGGTCGACAAGGGGATGCACATGGGCGTCTATCTCATGTGGAACAACGATACCGGCCATGACCTCGACGGAATCTATTACCGCCTCACGCTGATCTGTTCACCGGCCAACACGACGCCGCGTCCGCTTGCCGCGCTGCCGTTCAAGGTCGACATCAATTCCGATCCCGGGATGCCGGATTCGTACGACGTCCCGCCAGGCGGCCGTACGCGAGTGTACAACTTCACCATCCCGGTGAGTGGACGCCTGCTCGGCGTCGGCGGCCACCTGCATGACTTCGGTGCGCAGATCCGTCTCGAGGACGTCCGGACCGGCAAGGTGCTGGCCCACGTCCAGGGAATCATGGACAAGACCGGACACGAGCTCGGTGTCAGTCACCAGCTCCTCGCCATCAAGGGGCGAGGGCCGCACTTGCGTGCCGGTCATCCGTACCGTCTGGTCGCGGTGTACATCAATCCCACCAAGGACACCCTCCGGGCGGTCATGGCGGTGATGGGCGGGCTGTTCGCGCCCGACGACATTCGCGATTGGCCGAAGATCGACTACACCAATCCGGATTACCTGCACGATATTGCGGTGCTGCTGCGACAAGCGAGCGATGTCGAGGTGGCGGAGAGCGGGTCATTGGCGGAGTATCTGGGGCTGACCGGGAGATAGCCCAGCGCCCAGCGCCCGGAGCCCTGGGCCCTGGGCCCTGGGCCCTGGGCGGGCAACGCAAAACCTTACACCCATGTCTGATTCAACAGGACAATCCGGCACCCCGCCGGCTGCGCTCCGGACGAGCCTGGCCGATCGCTACACGATCGAGCGCGAGCTCGGCCAGGGCGGGATGGCGACGGTGTATCTCGCCCGCGACCTCAAGCACCAGCGCGAGGTGGCCATCAAGGTGCTGCGGCCGGGCATCGCGGCAGCGCTCGGGGCGCACCGGTTCCTCGCAGAGGTGCGGATCACGGCCGGGCTCGATCATCCGCACATCCTCACACTGATCGATTCGGGCGACGTCGACGGCACCCTGTACTATGTGATGCCGTTCGTACGCGGCGAGTCACTTCGCGCCCGCTTGACTCGGGAACGCCAGATGGGCCTCGACGAGGCGCTCAACATCGCGAGGCAGATCGCGTCAGCGCTGAACTATGCCCATCAGCAGGGTGTCGTTCACCGTGATATCAAGCCGGAGAATATCCTGCTGCACGAAGGCGAGGCGATCCTCACCGATTTCGGCATCGCGCTCGCGGTGACCGAGGCGGGTGGTGATCGTCTCACCGGAACGGGCATCTCGCTCGGCACGCCGAGCTACATGAGTCCCGAGCAGGCGGCCGGCGATCGGAACGTCGACGCCCGGAGCGACATCTACTCCCTCGGTGCGGTGACCTACGAGATGCTCGCCGGCGAACCGCCGGTCACGGGGGCATCGCCGCAGGCGATGATCGCGAAGCTGATGACAGAGCGGCCGGCATCGCTGCGCTTGCTGCGGAACAGCGTCTCCCCGGCGGTCGACGCGGCCGTCATGCGGGCGCTGGCGAAGGCGCCGATGGATCGGTTCGCGACTGCGCGTGAGTTCGCCGATGCGCTCGCCGCCGGGCCGTCGACGCCGCCGCCTGCGCCGGCTCGGCGTCGAATGTGGTTCGGGGTCGGGGCCGGGCTCGTCCTGGTGGCGGCGCTGGCCATTCTTCTTGTCGGCAGGGCCCGGCAATCGCCGCCGCCCGGCGCGGCCCATACCATCCGCTCGATCGCGGTGATGCCGCTCGACAACTACTCCGCGGACACGACCCAGAATTATTTCGCCGAGGGGATGACCGACGAGCTGACCACCGATCTGGCCACGATCAGTTCGCTTCGGGTCACCTCGCGGGGGTCCACCATGCAGTACGCCGGAAAGAACCGGCCGCCCACACCGGAGGTCGCCAAGGCGCTCAACGTCGACGCGATCGTCGAAGGTTCCGTCACCCGCGAAGGCGACAAAGTCCGGATCACCGCGCAATTGATCGCCAGGCGAGCAGAGCCGCCTGGCCGACGCCCC